>CAMOLA010000006.1 GCA_946618265.1 uncultured Eggerthellaceae bacterium | reverse complement strand
CGCGGTCGATTTCGAAGGTGCGGCCGTCTTCCCAGGTGATGGAAACGGGCGTGATGCGACCGTCCTCGTCGATTCGTGCGAGAACTTCGACGTAATGCTTTCGGCGGCTGTTGATTCCCTGGACCATGTCGTCTTATCGTGCGTGACGGCGGCGGCTGACCGAGCGGGAAGAGATGCCGCAGCCGCGACCTGACTTGGCGGTCTGAAATCTGGGAAGGGCATCGCCTTCGTGCATGCGATATGTGCTCGATGTTCGTGCCATGGCCGTTATCTGTGGAAATAGCCTACGGGGTGGACGGTGTTCTCGTCTTTTATGTCGAGCCCGCTCAACGAGGTGTCGACGAGCTCGGTGCCGCGGATGATGCAGGTGTTGCCGAAGCGGTGGCGCAGGTCGTCGATGCAGCGGTCGAGGTCCTCCCAGTCGGGTTCGGCGGGGGCGAACAGCGACAGCTGGTCTGCGGCCGGCGGGTCGATCAGGTCGCTCGCGCGCACGTGCAGGGCGCGGATAGGGTGGTCCTCGTCAAGCGGTTCGCAGGCGACGAGCAGCGCCCAGGCGGCTTGCGCGACATGGCGCGTGGCAGCCGAGGGTGCAGGCAGCTTCGTCTGGCAACCGTATCCCGAGAGGTCGGTATCGTTGCGCACGCCGATGGATATGGTGCGCGCTTGCACATGATCTTCGCGCATGCGCTGGGCCACGGATTCGGAGAGTAGCCAGATGAGCGCCCGCGCGTCGGCGGCGCAGGTGATGGAATGGGGCGCCGTGAGCCCGTTGCCGTAGCTCTTGACCATGCGATTGACATCGCGCATTGCGGGGTCGTACGACTTGACGGGCGTGGTGTCCTCGCCGCGTGCGAACGTACGCAGCACGAAGCCGATCTTGCCGAAGCGTCGGCGCAGGTACGCATCGGACGCGCTGGCAAGCTGGCCGATGGTGTGGATGCCGTAGGCATGCAGCTTGCGCTCGGTTGCCGGTCCCACGTACAAGAGGTCGCGTACGGGCGCTTCCCACACGACGGTGCGGTAGTTGTCCCGCGTGATGCGCGTGATGGCGTCGGGTTTTTTGTAATCGCTTCCGAATTTGGCGAAGATCTTGTTCCACGAAACCCCGATGGAAACCGTGCAGCCCAGCTCGGCCTTGATGCGCTCGGATATTTCGCGGGCGACCACGAGCGCGTCGCCGCCATGCAGGGGGAGCGCACCCGTGATGTCGAGCCAGCATTCGTCGAGTCCGAATGGCTCGACGAGGTCGGTGTACTGGTAGTAGATGGAACGCGCCATTTCGGAGTATTTGCGGTAGAGCTTGTAGCGCGGGGGCAGCACGATGAGGTCAGGGCATTTCGCGCGGGCTTGCCAGAGGGCTTCGGCCGTCTGGATGCCGTAGCGCTTGGCCTCGATGCTCTTGGTGAGCACGATGCCATGGCGGAGCTCTTCCTTGCCGGCGACCACGACGGGCTTGCCGCGCAGGGATGGGTTTTCTGCTTGCTCGACGCTGGCATAAAACGAATTCATGTCGCTATGCAGTATGACGCGGTCCATATGACACCTCCTTGCCCACGGTCGTCTTTCGCGTGTTGCAGTGGCTCGTATGACGCGCGGTTATCGTTTTTTCTGCGTTTGAGGCGCATGCGTTCCAAAGCCTTCGAAAGGCCTGTTCAAACATATGGAATTGTAGCGGCAAGCTAAAGTTGCCGATTTGTTTTGCAAACACATGTTCGCACTAAAAGGCGGGTGAGGTCAATCGAACAAACTATGGAATTTGCGACAAGAGCGTAGGTGTCCCGTGATCGGGGACTGTTGTTGATTTTGGTAAACAAGCGTCTTTACAGCATCTATATATACGTATAGCATATGCAGAAATAGAAGTAGTGTTCCTACGGGGAAGGGTGTCAAGGAGGCTAGGTTATGTCTGCAACGCAGATGAATTTTCGTATCGATGCGGACCTGAAGGCCGCGGGCAATCTGGCCCTCGGCGAAAACGGGCTTACGCCTACGGAAATCGTGCGGGATACCTGGCAGTTTCTGGCACGTAACAGGCATGCGCCTGACGCCATACGAAAGTTGGTGGATTATCTGCGGGGAGCGCCTTTGGCCGTGGATGGCGCAGGCGATGGGGGCAGTTCTGCGCGCGATGACACTTGGATGGACGACTCGGAAGACGATGTGGTCATGAAGGGTCCCCGTATCATCGAGCAATTTTACAAGGAGATGGGCATCGATCCATCAACGATTGAGCCCATGTCGTACGAGGAGCTGAAATTCCAAGCGTATGCCGACAAGTACCCCGAGATTTTGGGGGTCTCATGAGCGTCGGATCAGTCCCCATGAGGCCCCAGGCCCTGTTGCTCGATACGAATATATGGATAGATAGCCAACTCGGGACTCATGTGGGTCATGAGGTCGCTCGCAAGCTTATCGTGGTCGCCAGAAACAACGATGTGCGTATCGGCGTGGCGTTTCACTCGTTGACCGACGTTTTCTACGTTGTGTGCAACGAGCTGAAGCGCATGAGTCGGGGTGATTCCAAAATACCGTCCGAGCGCGCGTCGGCGGCGGCGAAAGAAGCGGCGTGGGGCGTGGTTACCAACATCATGGAATACGCCGAGGTCGTGGGTGCCGATGGGTCGGACGCGCGCATTGCGGCATTGCACAAGGCCGTGCACGACGACTTCGAAGACGACCTCGTCTTCGCGGCGGCGCGGCGCATGGGGGCCGACCTCATCGTGTCGAACGACCTTGCGTTCATAAAGCATTCGCCACTGCCCGCGCTCACCGCCGAAGACGCGTTGAAATGGATGAGGGCGTAGGGGAGTACCGGTAAACGCTAAACGAGGAGTTACTATGCTGGACGCTCGGGGCAATGAGATAAGCGAGACGCAACTTGGCAAGCTGGCGCAACGCGCGTTTGCGCGCGGGGCGGATGCAGATGAGGCCTTCGCGCTATTCTTGGAGTACGAAGAGGAATGCGGCATCGAGCTGTGGCCGCACCAGGAAGACGCCTGCATGGCCATCGCCCTTGGCGACCACGTCATCTTGGGCACGCCGACCGGTTCGGGTAAGTCGACGGTGGCGCTCTGGATGGCGTTTCTGGCGCTTGCCACCGGGCAGCGCATGTATTACACGGCGCCCATAAAGGCGCTGGTCAGCGAAAAGTTCTTCGATTTCACGCGGAGGCTCGGGCGCGACAACGTGGGCATGATCACCGGCGACGTGTCCATCAACGCGCAAGCATCGGTCATCTGCTGCACGGCCGAGATCCTGGCCAACGACGCGCTGCGCTACGGCGAGGGCGCCAACGTGGCCTATGCCGCACTCGACGAGTTCCATTTCTTCGGCGATCGGGACCGCGGTTGGGCATGGCAGGTGCCGTTGCTCACGCTACCGTATACGCAGTTCCTGCTGATGAGCGCCACGCTCGGCGATACGAGCGCTATCGCGGCCAAGGTCGAGGAGTGCACGCGCCGTCCCGTCACCACCATCGCCAACGCACCGCGTCCCGTACCGCTCGACTACCAGTTCGCCGACGACACCGCGCTCGAGGGCACCGTGGAGTTGGCCATGCGGCGCGAAGAGGCGCCCATCTACATCGTGCATTTTTCGCAGGACGAGGCGCTGAAAAGCGCGCAGTCGCTCGCAAGCTTCGGCATATCCACCAAGGAGCAGCGCCAGGCCATCAAGGAGGAGCTGTGGGACGGGCGCTTCACCACGGCGTTCGGCAAGACGCTCAAGCGGCTGCTGCTCATGGGCGTGGGCGTGCACCATGCGGGCATGCTGCCGCGGTACCGCCGCACGGTCGAGCAGCTGGCGCAGAAGGGACTGTTGCCCGTCATTTGCGGCACCGATACGCTGGGAATGGGTATCAACGTCCCCATTCGCACGGTGCTGCTCACGGCTCTTGCCAAATTCGACGGATCGCGCATCCGCCGGCTCAACGCGCGCGAATTCCACCAGATTGCGGGCCGCGCCGGCCGCAGCGGGTTCGATACGCAGGGCACGGTCATCGCCCAGGCCACGAAATACGACGTCGAGCGCAGGCGCGCGCTCGCCAAGGCGGGAGGCGATCCGAAGAAGGCGCGCAAGATAAAGGTGTCCAAACCGCCCGAGGGCTTCGTCGGCTGGAACGAGGACAACTACCGGCGTTTGGTCGACGCCGTTCCCGAGACGTTGCGCCCCCGTATGGAGATGACGCATGCCATCGCCCTGGCCGAAGTGGAGCAGGGCGGCGATGCCTGGCAGCGCACGCATGACCTTATCGACTCGTCCCTGCAGCCCGACGAGCAAAAAGAGCAGCTTCACGCGCGCGCCGACGAGGTGTTCGCCACGCTGGAGGCGGCCGGCCTCATCGCGCATGAATCGACCGATGCGGGGGAGGAATGGTACGTGCGGGGCGAGGTGCCCGAAGGGTTCGCGCTCGACCAGCCGCTCTCGCCGTTCTTGCTCGCTTCGCTCGAGCTGCTCGACCGCGAAAGCGATACCTACGCGCTCGATCTCATCTCGATGGTCGAGGCCACGTTGGAGCGGCCCCGGCAGGTGCTGCGCGCGCAGGAAAAGGAAGCGCGCAGCCAGGCGATTGCCGCCATGAAAGCCGATGGAGTGGAATACGAGGAGCGCATGGAGCGCTTGGAGGAGGTCACGTACCCCAAACCGCTCGAGGATTTGCTGGAAACGGCGTTCGCCACGTATTGCAAAGCTATGCCCTGGGCGCTCGATTACGAGCTGGCGCCGAAATCCGTGTTGCGCGACATGGTCGAGACGGCAAGCGACTTCAAGACCTATGTCCAGCGGTATGGCCTGGCGCGTTGCGAGGGCATTTTGCTGCGTTATCTATCCGATGCCTATCACGTGCTGGATCGCACGATTCCGCCCGAGTTCTTCGACGAGCGGCTCGACGATATCGTATGGTGGCTGGGTTGGCTCGTGCGCAGCATCGATTCCAGCTTGTTCGACGAGTGGGCGGGCAATGACGAGGGTCCTGGTTCGGCGGACATGGCGGCGCCGGTCGCAGAAGACGTCGTGGTCGTCGATCGCCGCGGCATGACGCTGTTCGTGCGCAATGCGCTGTTCGCGCGCGTGCGCCTAGCCGCGCTCGACAAGGTGGGCGAGCTCGGCGCGCTCGACGCCGAGTGGGGTTGGACCGAAGCGCGCTGGCAGGATGTGCTCGATGCCTTCTACGAGGAGCATGAGGAGATCCTCATCGACGCCCATGCGCGGTCCGCAACGTACCTGGACATCGACGAGACGCCCGAGCGTTCCGAGCATCGGTGGCACGTGCGTCAGATCTTCCTCGATTCCGACGGGGATCTGGATTTCCGCATCGAGGCCGATGTGGACCTGGATGCCAGCCAAGAGGAAGGCGAGGCCATCTTCGACAACTATCGCGTGGGCTTCGTGGAGGACCTGGCCGACTAGCGGGGCTGGCCATCGGGCTTAAAGCGGAGGAGGCTCCATGGAACCGGATCATGCGGAAGAGATTGCCCAGTTGGACCATGTGGAAGAGGTAGAAGCCGAGGTGTTCGATGGCGACCTCATGATTTCGAGCGCCTCGTTCGAGATCGACATGAGCGGCATTCAGGCCGACATTGCCGAGCTCACGGCAGCAATTGACGAAGCGCTCACCGTGTACGGCGACATGCTGGTCGAGCCAGCGGACATCGAGGCGATGGACTATTCAGAGGCGCGCCGGCGTGAGCGGGCGGTGTCTGCGGCCATTCGCGAGGCCGACGAGCTGCGCCGGCAGCTCAATCGTGATTACCGGTTGCCGCTCGACGCGGCGAAAGTGCGCTACGACGAGCTCATGGGGCCCGTCATCCAGCTGCATGCGGCTTACAAGAGCCGGCGCATGTGGCTGGACGATCAGGTGAAAGAGCAAAAGAAGCAGGCCATCGCTGCGCTGTACGAGGCCATTGCGCCACGCTATGCGCTGGCAGGAGGAGGGGCCGAACGGCGAGACGAGTTGGACAATGTGCCCGAGTTGTCTGGGTCGCCTGCGCAGGCGGGGTTTTTGCAGTCCGTACAGCCCTACCAGCCTGACCATTATGCGCAGGGCGGTCAACCCGAACAATATGAGCCGCTCGTGCCCTTCGAGCGCATCTTCGGCATGTTCGGCGGCAAATGGCTTAACAAAAGCGCGGGGCTCGATGCGATAGAGCGGGAGCTCGGGGGCATCGTGCGTGCGATAGCCGAGGGCGAGCGGCGTCTTTCCGACGCGGCGCCGCGGCACGCGACCGAGGCCTGGGCGGTCTTTTGGCGAACTCTCGATGCCGATGCGGCCCTCGCGCGCGACCGAGAACTGTGCGCTCTCGAGGAGCGGCAGGCGCTGTTGGAGCAAGCGCGCGCCCGCGAGCAAGCGTTGCGGGAGCAAGCTGCCGCAACGCGTGCGACGGCGGAACAAGGCGATGGAGCGCCCGCTCTGACAGAGCAGGGCAACGAAGCGCCCGGCGCTCTTGACGGGAGCGGCGGAGCGCCCGCCGTTGGCAACCAGGGAGTTGGATCTGCGGACTCGTCCGATCATCCTATTGGAGTAGACGCTCCCGTGCGCAAGCCGCGCATCATGATCATCGACGGCGCCACCGATGACGAGTGCCGGCAAATCGCCGCCCTCTGCAAATCGCTCGGCATCACCGGCACCTTCAAGGGCCCGCATTTTCACGAATCGGTTATGGCCTTGCAGGAACAGGGCCGTTAACGGCCAGAAAGCGCGCCGTATGGCCATCGCGCAGGGCGCGCATGGTTTTTGGTAGCAAAGGGAAGCAGGCAGGGGCTACTTGCCGCAGCTGGGGCAGAGGTCGGCCAGGAAGCAATCATCGCATTTGGGGCGCCGGGCGACGCAGACTTGGCGGCCGAAGAGGATCCACTGGTGGTTGACGGGCTCCCAGAGCTCCTGCGGAATGATCTTCAGCAGGTCCTGTTCGGTCTTGCTCGCATCCTTGGCGCTGGATAGCTTCAGTTTGTGTGCGATGCGGAATACGTGGGTGTCGACGGCGATGCCTTCCACGATGCCGAATCCTGCGTTCATCACGATGTTGGCGGTCTTGCGTCCGACGCCCGGCAGGCGTTGCAGCTCCTCGTACGTGCGCGGTACTTCGCCGCCGAACTCCGAGAGCACCATTTGGGCGCATTTCACGCAATTGGCCGCTTTGGTGCGAAAAAACCCGATTGAGCGCAGGATTTCGGACACGTCGCTCACGTCTGCCGCTGCGAGGTCCTCGATAGTGGGGTAGCGCCCCCACAGCACCGGCGTCACCTTGTTGACGGCCGCGTCGGTCGTCTGGGCCGACAGCAGCACGGCGATGGTCAGCCGGAACGGGTCGCCGCCGAAATCGAGCGCCGGCTGGGCGTTGGGGTAGTGCTCGGCCATGCGCTCGCAGACGGCCATCGCCCGGGCGCGCTTCGATTTCAGGGATTCGCGTGGCATGTTCGAGCTCCTGTTCGTGGCAAATGATACATTACCTCTGAGGTACTGTATCATTATTCCTGACGTCAGCGGTTGCGGCAGGCGGCTTCGATTTGCAGCGTCATCATCGCGCCCGTGTCGTAGGCCTCGCCGCCTGCTTCGTCCTCGTCGCAGGTCAGGCTGAATCCCACGAGATGGCTCGCGCCGCCTTCGCCCCGCTCGATGATCGAAGCGATGGTCAGGTGCGGTTTTCGGCGGAGCAGTACCTCGCGGTTCCCCGTGACCTCCGTTGCGCCGGCGGAGATGAACAGCGTGCCGTTCACCGCGATGGTGTTGGAGGCGAGCGAGCCCCTGAACGCGCGCTTGGGGTCGGGTTCGCGTCCGGCGAGTTCGGCGGCAATCGCGTGACCCGCGCATGCGCCTTGCACGGCGGCGTTTTTCCAGATGCCGACGATCCGCTTCTGCCCCGATATGATCTCGGTGGCCTGCGCGACGTCGCCTGCGGCGTAGACGTCAGGATCGCTCGTGCGCATGAAGTCGTCGACGATGAGCGCACGGTCGATTTCCAGCGACCCGGGCGTTACGAAATCGAGATTGGATTTCATGCCGTGCGATACCGAGATCTCGTCGAAATCCTGCTCCTCGCCGTTCGAGAAGGTGACGTGCAGGTGCCAGCCGCGCACGTCGGCGGGATCTTCCACGCGTTCGACCGATGCGATCGTCTGGCCAAGGCGCAGCTGCACTCCCAGGTCGCGCAGCCCCTTTTCGAAGGGAGCGGCCGTCATGGGCAAGGCGTTGAAGTCGAGCACGTGAGGGTTCATGCCCACGAGCGTTACGTGCATGTCGTGGTTGAGGCAGGCTTCGAGCGTCTTGAGCGCCACCATCGACGCGCCGCTGACGAGCATGCGCGTGCACCCCGGTTCCTCGATTGCGGCTTTCAGCTTTTCGGCGTCCTCCATCGAGCGCAGCATGTGGGGCGTGTAGCCCTCGCTTCGGGGGTAGCCGTTGAGCAGCGGGGTCGATCCGGTGGCGATCACGCATTTCGCGTAGGGGAATTCGCCTTGCGGCGTGCGGATGATGTGGCTTTGCACGTCGAGCTCCTCGACCGGGCAGTTGCTGTGCACGGTCAGCTGCAGCGCATCGAGCTCCTCGGCGCTCCAGGGGAAGCATTCCTCGTAGGTTTTCTCGCCGCCGACGTAGTACGAAGTGAGAATCGGGCTGTAGGGCAGCGTGTCGATATTGGAGAACACGTCGATTGGCCCGTCGTAGCCGTCCGAGCGCAATGCTATGGCCGTGTTCACGCCCGCCGTGCCGTAGCCGATTATGGCAACCGGTGCTTCGCCTTGAAAGTTCTGAGCCGTTTCGTTCATCATCCATCCATTCTATGTTCGCGACCGGGCAGTGCCCGATGTTGTAACTGTCTCGCCGTGCCGTCTCCGGCAATAGCGGTTGCTCTGCTTCGCGTCGCTCGAGCCGCGTCGTCAGGTTTCCGTTCGCTCTGGCTGGCGATCAGTCGGCGTGTCCGATTCCGAGCATGACGCCGTTTCGGGCAGGTGCCGCGCCAGCCGCGTCGTCCGAACCTATGCGAACACCTCGTTGAGCCAGGGGCCGTATTCGCCGTAGTACATGCTGTTGAGCTGGTAGAACACAAGATCCCAGTCGAACTTGTTCTCGAAGAGCAGCTCGGTGTAGTGCTTGTTCGTCAGCGGACGCGGGTCGTCCATCAGACGCGATGCATAGGTGTAGGTGCAGGTCGGGCACATGGTGATCACGGTTGCGCCGTCGGGCGCGAACGAGAGCTTCGAGCTGGCCTGATGGGCGATGCGGCCGTAGTTGTAGGCGCTCACGCCGCCGCCTGCGCCACAGCAGCCGTGGAAGATCGGCGACGTGTACGGATCGAGGCCGAGCACGCGGCAAGTCGCCTTGAGGTATTCGCCGTCGCGGTCCTGGCAGGCCTTCGACATCCAGATTTCGCCTTCGGGGAGGCTCTGGCGCGGCACGAAGTTCGCATCGAGGAGGTATTTCGCGAGGGATTCCACCTCGACGTCGATTCCGTTGCGCTCGAGCGTGGCCTTCATGGCGTTCGCGCAGCCGGGGCACACGCAAATGAGTTTCTTCGCGCCCGAATCGGCGATTTCCTGTGCGTTCTTGTTGCACAGCTCCTCGGCGCGGTCGTAGAAGCCGGCGCTCTTGAGCGGGGATCCGCAGCAGTGGTCGATCATGGTGGTCTTGCCGCCGATTTCCTCGATGGCCCCGAAGATCTCGCGCGTCAGCTCGGGACCGTAGGCGGCAAGCGAGCATCCTGGGAAGAACGCGATCTCGCAGTCCGTTTCGGCGGCGTGGTCGTCGGTTTCGACGTGACGCGTGAGGTCCTCGAAACCGATGCCGTGGATGGCGCGGTAAGCCGTGAAGATGTCCCATTCCTGGTCGACGAGCACGCTCGACCACTCGGTGCGCGGGATGAGCCCGAGTTCCTGGAAGTCGACGCGCGCATGGTAGATGAGGTCGCACACGTCGTTGCGCGCGAAGCAGGTGTTCTTGCAGGATGTGCAGAAGAAGCAGCGCCGTATCGCCTGGACGAGCGGTTCGTCCGCTTCGATGTTGGCGCGTAGTTCGTCCGCGGTGCTCGCGTTGCGCTCGGCAGCGAGCAGGCCCTTCGCGATTTTACCGAGCGTCATGTCGGCGCTTTCGAGCGAATCGCACGCCGACGTGCAGTGGCCGCATTGCGTGCATTGGCCCAGAAGCTTCCAATAGACATCGGAGTGCTTCAGCAATCCCATGGCTTCCTCTTTCCCTCTCCCGGCGTTGTCCCGTGCGGCGGGGCAGCGTAATCGATTCCCTAGAAAATATACCTGATTCCAGCAGGAAATGGGCCAATTCGTTAACGCGAGTGGGATTCTACATCGAATGCGAAACGCAACGACTGACCAAATATCTGGACGCGTCTTGAATCCTCTGCTCTCCATTGGCGCCCGGCGCTGGTGTTTCGCGCGTATTCCCCGGCGTTCCCCGAGGGCGAGCGCGAAAATGCGATACACTTCCTCAGAAATCGTCGTTGCCGCGCCTTGCGGAGGGCGCGTTTGCCTGGAGGCATCTATGCAAGAACCGAAGAGCGAGAAGAGCGAAGCCGCGCAGGAGCGTCCTGCCCAATTGGCGCCAACCGCCGAAACGGAGCGCAGCGCCGACGCATCACCGAGCCGACGCGGCGGCAAGAACGATCCCGACCGCTTGGGCAAGGAGCGTGTCGGCAAGCTGCTGGTGGAGTTTTCCGCTCCGGCCATCGTCATGATGATCTTCAACTCGCTGTACAACATCATCGACACCATATTCCTGCAGATCGCGGTCCCGGGTATCGGCGCGGCCGTGACGCAGCTGGCGTTCCCGGTCATGTGCATCCTCATGGGCTGTTCGATGATCGCGGGCATCGGCGGTAACGCGCTGGCCGCCATCGAGCTGGGCCGGGGCAACACCGAGCGCGTCGAGAAGATCTTGGGCAATACCGCGACGTTGCTCGTGGCCATGGGCGTGCTGGCCGCCATCGTGGGCACGTTCCTCATCGATCCGCTGCTCGTGCTGTTGGGCGCTGCCGGCGAGCTGTGGGAGCCGACGAAGGTGTTCCTGCAGATCGTGCTCATCGGATTCGTGCTGCAATCGCTCGGCATGGGCATGAACAACTTCCTTCGCACGGCGGGCCGGCCCAACCTTTCGCTGGCCACGAGCGTGTTGGGCACGGTGGCGTGCCTGGTGCTGAACGCGGCGCTCGTGCTGGGTATGCGCCTCGGCATTGCCGGCAGCGCCTTGGCGACCGTCATCGGCCAGGGCATTGGCATGGTGCCGGTCGTGTGGTTCTTCGCGGCGTATCGGGGCGCGCCGTTCCGCCTGCGCGCGTCTGGCCTCGTGCCTGAAGTCGGGCTGTCGACGCGCATTCTGTCGCTCGGTCTGGCGTCGTTCGTCATGCAGTGCGGCAGTGCCGTCGTGACGTTGGTGCTGAACCACGTGATCAATCTCTATGCGGCCAACGATCCCATTGGCGTGACCAATGCGTTCGCCGTCATCTCCATCATTTGGAAGGTGCTCGGCCTGGCATACACCGTGGTCATCGGCGTCACATCGGGCGCGCAGCCCATCCTGGGTTACAACATCGGTGCAAAGAAATGGGACCGCGTGCTCGCGACCCTGAAGTGGTCGTGCATCGGCGCTGCGGCGTTGGCGACGGTCGGTTGGGTGTTCTTCGAGCTCGTCCCCGAGGCCGTGCTCGTGCCCTTCAGCGTCGGCGAAGAGCAGATGGATTTCGCCTGCATGTCGATGCGCATTATGGCGGCGTGGCTGCCGCTCGTGGGTTACCAGATGATGGGGTCGAGCTACTTCCAGTCGAGCGGCCAGCCGCTGAAGGCCACTATTTTGGAGCTGACGCGACAGATATTGTTCCTGATTCCGCTCTACCTGCTGTTCCCGCCCTTCGCGATGTCGGTCTTCGGCGTGAGCGGCCTGACGGGCGTGCTGCTGTGCGTGCCCATCTCCGACGCGCTGGCGTTCGTGACGACCACGTATTTCGTCGTCGTGGAGGTCCGTCGCCTGCGCCGTCTGCGCGACGAGGGGTAGGCGTTCGTCGCGGCGTCGCATGGCGGGAATGCCTGTGAATCTCCAAAAAGTGCTTGGGACAAAACGTTACCAAGGCCTGTAGAAAGCTCAGAGTATAATGTCGCTAGGCATTGAAACACCTGATGTAGGCGGTTGTCCGGTTTGGGGGAGCTCCTACATGAGGCCATGAGTGAAGGAGGAGAGGATTATGGGGAATAGTTCGCTAAAGACGCGCCTTATCGTGCCGCTGCTGGCGTTCGTTTTCGCGCTTGCGTTTGCGCCTGCCGCGTTCGCGACCGATTTGGCGCCTGCCAACGGCGAAGGGGATGAGCCTCCGGCGCTCGACAAGGCGACGGTTGCTCTTTCGGGGTATTCGTTTGTTTACTCTGGCAGGCCGATTACGCCCGGCATCACGGTAACGCTTGATGGCAAGAAATTGGCGGAGAACACCGACTATTGGAAGTTCTACGACAACAACGTCAACGTGGGCACCGCCGAGGCGTGGGTTTACAACGATACCGGCGACGACGAAGTAGTTCCCTCGAATTCCAAGGAGTTTAAGATCGTCCAAGCATCGATAAGGAGCGCAAAAATCAAGCTGGCGAATGAGGTGTACACGGGCAAGAGGATCAAGCCGCTGCCCTTGGTCACCTACAACGGAATCACGCTGAAGAAGGGCGTCGATTACACGCTGTCGTATGGCAAGAACAAGAAAGTCGGCAAGGGCAAGGTCGTCATCACTGGCAAGGGAAACTTCAAAGGCAAGATCACCAAGAAGTTCAAGATCACGAAGGCAAGCCTGAAGAACGCCAAGGTCTCCAGCGTCAAGGATAAGGAGTACACGGGCAACTGGATCAGGCCGAACGTCAAGGTCAAGTTCAACGGCAAGAAGCTGAAGAAAGGCCGCGATTACACGGTTAAGTACACGAAGAACAAGAACGTTGGCGTTGCAAAGATCAAGATCACGGGCAAGGGCAACTTCAAGGGCAAGCGCACCGTCCAGTTCGCAATCACGCCGCGCCCGATTTCCGATTGCAATGCGTACCTGAACTCAAGCCCGTATTGGACCGGTTCTCCTGTCGAGCCTGCCGTGAAGGTTACGTTCAGGGGCCGTACGCTCGATGGCGATGACTACTTGGTCCACTATCGCCATGGCCTGAACTGCTCGCTCGTGGGCGCTACGGACAAGGTGACCATTTATGGTACGGGCAATTATAGAGGTTCACGTAGCATTTCCTACACGGTTTTGGCGCGTCCGATTTCCAACAGCGCGGTGAGCGTTTCGATTACTCAACCGGTGCCGAAGACCGCTACCGACATGTCTCCGTATGTCAGGGTGTTCTTCAATAACGGGTATAGGACCTATCAGCTTACGTATGGCGTTGATTACGACCTGGGCTATCCGGCAATGAAATCAAAGAACGGTAGCGTGCAGGTGAAAGGTATGGGTCATTTCAAGGGATCTAGAACCGAGACGTTTAGCGTTTCGTAGCGATGTAAGCGTTTCGGGCTAAGAAGCGCAGTTTGAAAGGGCGAATCCTTCGGGGTTCGCCCTTTTCATTGCAAGATCTAGTTCTCGTTCGCGATTGTTGCGAGTCTACCTAGGAGCGCTGATTGTAGGCCTCCTTAGCCTATCGCTGTGATGCGTTTCTATGCCTGTTTATGCCCGATGCGCTCTCGTGCACATCGGGGCTATTCCTTATTCCTATTCGATACAAAAAAGCCCGCCAATGCGGCGGGCTTTTCGGTTGCCGGCTAGGCGCTTTTACGCCTTGAACACCTTCTTGCAGGACCTGCAGAAGTAGACATAGTGCCCGGCGCTGCCCTTGAGCGTCATGGTGTTGCCGCAGATGGGGCAAGGCTTCGTCGCTGCGGGGCCCGCGCCGCCGGCGATTTCGTCAAGCTGTTCGTCCGTCAGGTCTTCGATCTCGTCAACGTTGATCTCTTCGAGTTTCTCTTCGGGTGCCATGGTGTCCTCCTTGCTATCCATTGCCCGTTGCTTTTTCCTACTTGTTATACCTCATGCATCGGTATTTCGTCTCGACAAGTTTGGCGAATTCGGGCTGTGCACTGCCGCGTCATAAAAAGGGACTGTCCCTTCTTATGACAAGTTTGCAACATCATAGCCGGGGGTATCCCTCGTTATGATGTTGGCGGCGGGGCGCAGCCGCATGGGCGGCGGACGCTACAGCCGCAGGAGCAGTTCGCGTTCGATGACTTCGCCGTCTTTGATGTACACGCGGGGGACGCGCTTGCTCACGGCGCAGACGAGCTCGTAGGGGATGGTGCCGGCTGCCTCGGCCATTTCCTCGATGGGGTTGAGCTTACCGAACACTTCCACCTCCGACCCGACGCCGACCGTGGGCTTGTCGGTGAGGTCGATCATGCTCATGTCCATGCAGATGCGGCCGCATTGCTGCGCCTTGCCTTCGGCGGTCATGACCGAGGCTTTGTTGGACAGCGAGCGCAGGAAGCCGTCCGCATACCCATAGGGCAGCACGCCCATGCGCGTTTTCTTGTCGGTCGTGTACGTGCCGCCGTAGCTGACCTTGGTGCCGGCGGGGTAGTGCTTGATGGTCTGCACGGCGGTTTTGAGCGACATCACGGGTTCGAGCCCCAGCTCCTTGGCGAATTCGCCGTAGCCGTACAGCAGCAGCCCTGGGCGCACCATGTCGAGGTACGTCTCGGGGTATCGAGCCGTGGCGCCCGTGTTGGCGCAGTGGCGCAGCCGGAACTTCTGGCCCCATTGCTCCTCGACGGTGGAGATGACCTTGTTGAACAGTTCGAACTGGTGGCGCGTGTAGGCGAGCGCGTCCTCGCCCTCTTCGTCGGACATCGAGAAGTGGGTGAAAATGCCCTCGGGATCGATGCCCGGCATCTGGCAGTCCTCGACGATGCCCTTGATGCCGCCGTCGAAGAAATCGCCTTCGCACAGGTAGCCCAAACGCGACATGCCCGAGTCGACCTTGATGTGCACCTTGAGCGTCTTGCCGAGCCGCGTGGCCTCGCGCGAGTAGTTGATGGCCTTGGCCTCGCAGGTGACCGCCTGGGTGATGTTGTTGTCGATGAGCTTTTCGACCTGGTCGGTGGGGGTGTGGCCCAGGATCAGGATGGGCATGGTGATGCCGTTGGTGCGCAACTCCATGGCCTCGTCGATGCTGCTCACGGCCAGGTAATCCGCGCCCGCTTCCTGCAGGCAGCGGCTGACCTGCACCGATCCGTGCCCGTAGGCGTCGGCTTTGACGATGCCCATGAACTTCACGTCGTCACCGACGTGCGCCTTGAGCTTTCGGTAGTTGCGGGCCAGCGAGTCGAGGTCGATTTCAGCCCAGGTCCGTTTCAATGTAGATGCCACGTTTGCAAACCTCCTAAGATGATACATTACCTCAGAGGTACTGTATCATTCTGGTGCAGTCTTACGCATATGATATCCCTTTTGGAATGATACAGTACCTCTGAGGTAATGTATCATTTGGGTTACAGCAGCTTGCGGCGCACGCTCTTCGGCATGAGGAAGCCGACGGAATCCATGATGTCGTCGTAGGCTTCTTTCAGCTCCTTGGCGGTGGCGGCGCCTTCCTTGGCGATGGCGTTCAGGTTGTCGGTCGCCTCGGCGACGCCCTCGCGCGTGATGCCGAGATCGTATTCGTCCTGCTTTTCCTTGAGTTTCTTGCCGCCTGACTCGACGGCCTCGGTTGCCTTGTCGATTCCCACCTCGGCTTTGCTGCGCACGGTGCTCACGCCGGCTTGGGCCTTGCCCCGCACCTTGTCGAGCTGGACCTCGGCCTTCTTGCGAGCTTTGTTGCCTTCGAAGCCCGCGATTTGAGCCATCTTGTACAGATAGCCGTGCTCGATCGGCTCGGCGGGCTCGTCGTCTTCCGGCTCGAGCTCGTCGTCCTCGTCTTCGGTGTAGTAGCACTCGATTTCGTTGCCGTCCTCGACGATGACGAACCCGATCTCGTTGCCCTGCTCGTCGAATATATAGTGGTCGATGCTGTCCTCGTCGATTTCCATCTCGACGACTTCTCCATCGAGGTCGGTCAGGTCGATTTCGGTTTCTTCCGCTGCATCGTCTGCGTCGTCCTCGTCGACGATCTCGAACTCGTAATCCTCGTAACCCTCGTAGTAGCATTCGACCTCTTGGCCGTTCTCCTCGATGACGAATCCGATTTCCTCTCCATCATCGGTGACCAGGTAGTACAGGATGTCGTCTTCGGATATTTCGAGTTCCATCGTTTCGAATTCGTCGGCCATGGTCGTTTCTCCGTTCTTGTCGCATCGTGCGGACAGGGCTTGAGGGGGGCTGCCGGGGAGGCGCCAAGGCTTCCCCGATTTCGCGTGACGTCGCGGTGCTTATCGATAGCGTTGCTTCATGGCGCGGTCGATGTCGCGCTGCGCATCTCGCTTGGCGATCGATTCGCGTTTATCGTAGAGCTTCTTGCCGCGGGCAAGTGCGATTTCGACCTTCACGAGGGAGTTTTCCTTGAAATACATCGAAAGCGGCACGAGCGCGAGGCCCTTTTCGCGGGTTTTCTGCTCGAGCGTGCGAATCTCGCGGCGGTGCAACAGCAGCTTGCGCTTGCGGTCGGGGTCGACGTTGGCGATGTTGCCGTTGCGATACGGTGCGATGTGCACGTTGTGCAGCCAGACTTCGCCTCCGCGGATCAGGGCGAAGCAGTCGGTGAGCTGGCAGTTGTTCTCGCGCAACGACCGCACCTCGGTGCCGGTCAGCTCGATGCCCGCCTCGTACGTTTCCAGAATTTCGTATTCGTGCAGCGCGCGCCTGTTCTTGGCGATCGGCTTCTTCTCGCGTCGCTTCGTGTATTGGTCCATGATTACCAGTACTCCTTTGTCCGACGCTTCCGCCGTTTCTTCTGGGGACGGAAATCGAGCGTCAGCTGCCCATCGAGTGCTTCGCTCTTGACCGTTTTGCGTTCCACCTTCTCGATTTTCCACGAAGCGGCGTCCTTGCCGAAAATCTCGAGCATCTTCAGGCGAGCGTCGCGTATGTTGTCTTTCGATCCGGTGCGTGCGTCGCTCTCGAATTCGAACACGCCCGAGCCGCGCACGTCGGCGGCGGCAGGCGATTGGTAATGTGCGAGGTACGTGGTCATGCGAAAAGGTGCTTTCGGTTGCGTTTCTGGATTCTTCGACGTGAAATCATACCACGTTGGAGCGGCGTGCGGAGGACCTAATATGCGCGAAGCCGTTTCGTAAAGATGACATGTTGAATAAACGTTAGAAGATATGTGCGAAATGCCCGAAGTTTCATTTGTCGATTGTGTGCCATGCGGGCATTTGGATTGAGCCTTGATACAATGATTTGAACTATACAAATTACTCGCAATGCAATGGAAACTAGGCAGAAACGTAGCAATGACAGACTCGAAGAACAAAGGGCACCACGCTCGCGATGAGCGCCTGAAAAAGAACGCCGAAACAGAAAACGTCGAAGCAGTTTCAAGCGAAGAGAGCCAGGCAGACGAGCTGGCGAAGTCGGCCGAAGGAACGGGCGCAGCTGCGCCCAAGGTTGACGTCGCGCCGACGGGGTCTGACGCTGGCGAGGACGCGTTTGCAGGACTCGACCGCGAGGCGTCGGGATTCCCGCTTGGCATGGCTCCTGCGGCGGTCGGCTCGTATGTCGCGCCAGATTACGCCGCCATCCGCGCGAACCGCCATCGTCGTGCGCTCAAGGTGTTCGGGATTTCCGTGGGCGCCATCGTCGCGGTTCTGCTCATTGTTTACATCGCCGGTGCCGTCGTGTTCATGGGCAGGTTCTTGCCGCATACGGTCATCGGTGACGACGACGTGTCCATGAAGACCGACGAAGAGGTCCTCGCCTTGCTCGAGGAAGTTCCCGAATCGTATACGCTCGATATGGCCGGCGTCGGATTCTCCTATCGTACGAGCGGCCCCGAGATCGGCATGAAGATCGACTCGCAGTCAATCGTCGACTCGATGCACGCCGATCTGGATGCCTGGCGTTGGCCGGTGCTCATATTCATGACGAAGCACGATGAGTCGGACCTGCTGCAGATCACGTACGACGAGAAGGTCACCAAGAAGGCCATCAAGAAGGCGGTCAAGGCGTTCAACAAGGACGCCACCGCACCGACGGATGCCACCATCGTGTTCGACGAGAAATCGGGCACCTTCACGATCAAGTCCGAAGAAGAGGGTACGCAGGTCGATGCCAAGGCCATCAACGCCGTGGCCAAGGAAGCCATCCTCTCGATGGAGCCGACTGCGCTTCTGACCGAAGAGCAGCTGCGCAAGCCGAAGGTGTACTCCACCGACGAGAAGCTGAAGGAATCCGCCGAGCTGGCGACGGGCATGGTCTCGGTCAACGTCAAGCTCAACATGAACGGTCAGCAGGTCAACGAGATCGGCGGCAACCAGCTGCAAGATTGCGTGAAGATCGACAAGAACCTGAAGGTCACGCTCGACGAGGACATGCTCAACGCGAAGGTGCGCGAAATCGCCAACGGGTACGACACCATCGGCACCGAGCGTCACTACACGCGTGCCGATGGCAAGCAAATCACCGTGTCGGGCGGCGTGTACGGCTGGGAGGTCGACACTGCAGCGACCGAGCAGATGATTCTCGAAGCGGTCAAGGCGGGCGAAGACACCACGATCGACATCCCGTGCATCACAACGGCGGCCGTGTACAACGGCCCTGGCGAGCGCGACTGGGGTGCGCGCTACATCGATGTCGACATCGCAGAGCAGCACGTGACGTTCTACGGCGACAACGGGAAAGTCATTTGGGAAGCAGATTGCATTTCCGGTTCCCCCGACGGGAAACACGATACGGTGAAGGGCGTGTGGACGGTCAACAACAAGGAGAGCCCGTCGACGCTCATCGGCTACCTCGACAGTGGCGAGAAGGAATACGAGACCAAGGTCCAGTACTGGATGGCGTTCGAGGGCAACGGCATCGGTTTCCACGATGCCACGTGGCAGCCCGGTTTCGGCGGATCGCTGTATTCGGAGGGGCTCGGCAGCCACGGATGCGTTAACCTTTCGCTGGATTCGGCGAAAAGCCTGTACGACATCATCCAGGTCGGCGACGTGGTCGTGGTGCACGGCTAAGGGGTTTTCCCGTAGATAGAAAACGGGCCGGGGCCCCCGGCCCGTTTTTTTGTGACCGAAGGGGAGTCTCCCTTTCGGTCCCCCCACGTTAGAGATATGTATCGTGTTCGCTGGTCATTCGCTGCATTGCGTCGCGTTTCGCCTGGGCGATTTGGAGTTTGAAGCGCAGGGAGCGCAAGGCGTTGCCGCGATGGGAGACCTCGTTTTTGCGCTCCTGCGGCACCTCGGCGAGCGTGCAGGCACCTTCGAACACGTCGGGCCAGAACAGCGGGTCGTACCCGAAGCCGCCTTCGCCTTGCAGCCCGTGGCCGATGCGTCCCTCGACCGTGCCGTGCGCCGTCGTTTCGGTGCCGTCCTCGTCGATAAAGACGAGCGTGCAGGCGAACCGGCCAGTGCGCTTCTCGTCGGGCACGCCCTCAAGGTCGGCGAGGAGCTTCGCGTTGTTGTCGGCGTCGGTTGCGTCTTCGCCCGCATAGCGCGACGAGTACACGCCCGGTGCGCCGTTCAGGGCGTCGACGACGATGCCAGAGTCATCGGCCAACGCCGCCATGCCGCCGCTGGCCTGATGGGCTGCGAGCGCCTTGATGCGCGCGTTGCCAAGGAACGTGTCGGCATCCTCGACGGGGTCGGAGTCGATTCCCATCTCGCGCAACGTCTTGAACTCCCAGCCGGGGAAGTCGAGCGCATTGGAAATCTCGGACACTTTGTGCGCGTTGTTCGTTGCGAGTATGACCGTTTTCATGAATCGCCTTTCCTCATGACGGGCCCCTGGCCCCGTGCTTCTCGTCCATTTGTATCGATTATATAGCAGTATGGATATCCGGGGGCTTTGCGAAAGGTGGTGTATAATACCACCTGCCGCAAGCGTCGGGACGTGGCGCAGTTTGGTAGCGCGCCTGCTTTGGGAGCAGGATGTCGCAGGTTCGAATCCTGTCGTCCCGACCATTCCGGCGGCGATCCCCGAGCGAGGCAGACCTGCGTCCAGGCGCGGGCGCACGATTCGAACCTGTGGGACAGGCGAACGCGCCGGCGGCGCGTTCGGGCCCGAGCGCAGCGGCAGCGGCCGCGCGAGGGCAGCGGGTGCGCGCAGCGCACGCGCCGAATCCTGTCGTCCCGACCATTCCGGCGGCGATCCCCGGGCGCATTCAGAGCGTTCTTTTGGATTATTTCTTTCAGTGCTGCGGCGATTGCGCGTTCCCGTTTTCTGCATGGCGAGACTATAATGAACTTCGCACGGCCATTGGCCGGTGTGCATGAGAGGGAATTGTTGCAAGCGGGGTTTTAGCATGACACGTTCGGTTGGTTCGCGTCGACGGATCGAGTTGGGCTCAAGAGACGAGGCTCGGGGAATCGAGATTGCGATACCCATTATCGACAAGGGAGTATTCGACGAGGTAGAGCACGAAGAATCTTTAAGCGACGCCTTTTTCCTCAAGGTGTATCCCGAGTCGGTTCCGTCGTCCGATCAAAAAGCGAAGCGACTCCTCTATGAGGCCGAATGCGCCTACAGAACGGGCAATTTCGAGATGGCGCGCAGCTGCGCAAGCCAATTGGTGAAAAGCGACGATCGTGTTATAGTCATGTGCGCGCATGCGACGCGCATGGGCGCGAATGTTGCTCTGGGCGAGGCGGGCAAGGCGTATGACGATTATGCTGCTCTGCGCGATTATTGCGAGACGGGATTCGCTTGCGTGGATGATCCGACGTATTACGAGGCGAGCGTTTTGCTGGCTTTGCGCATCGAGGGCATGCTGATGGGCAAGGTATTCGACATTCCCCAACTACGGCTCGATCAAACCCTTCTGCCCCAAAGCCGCGAATCCATCATCGGTTTCCTCATGGCCCAGCGGGCCATGCGTGCGGGAAGGCCGGAGCGTGCGGCGGGCATCGCCGAGGCGTTCCTCATGATATGCAAGCATCGAAGCGCGTTTTCGAGCGTTCTGCTTTTGCTGGCCATCGCGTCGGCGGATATGATGTCGGGAAATCCAGAGGGCGCCGAGTGCGCTTTCGTGCGCGCTTGGATGTTGGCGAAAAGCGAGGGCATTGTCATGCCGTTCGTCGAGCATAACTTCATGCTGCTCGGATTGCCGCGCCGGTGCTCCCTAACCAAGGAGAGCGGCGAGTACCGTCGCCTCGAGTCGATGGTGAAGACCTATCATGACGGGTGGTTCGGCTTGCGCAAGCTCTGCGGGCTGGACAGCACCATCGAATCGCTCACGCCGCTCGAGTCGTACGTGAGCGGCCTGGTGGTTCTCGGATGGCGCAACGGCGAAGTGGCATCGCACCTGCAAATATCCGAAAACACCGTGAAGCATCAGCTGACAACCGTGTACCAGAAGCTCGGTGTGGGATCGCGGACGGAATTGCGGCAAATGTGGCATAACCGGATCGAGCGCGGCTTGCTCGTATAACGGGGAGACTGTCCAAAAGAGCCCCTGATGTCATCCTTCGCCTTCGGACTAGGATGACAAATCAGGCTATTTTAGACAACCAGGGAGAGCGGAAGCGCGCTCCCTGGGGAGCGGGCCTAAACCACCGCGCTGCGTTGCATGTGCAAATCGTGCGCTTGCGTGCGAAGGCCTGCGGTTTGCAGTACAATACGGTTCATTCGCGCGGGCGTAGTTCAATGGTAGAACCGGAGCCTTCCAAGCTCCTGACGCGGGTTCGATTCCCGTCGCCCGCTCCAAATTTACAGTATGAGAAAGCGGTCGTGTGCATTTGTGGGCTGGCGTGGTACCGCGGGAATCGAACCGATGAGGTGGAAACGCGTCAAGAAAACAGCCCAGTGGGCTGTTTTTAGCGTTTCGGTCGGAGCGCTTCAGCGCGGAGACGTTGATTTCGCGTAGTGAAATCGTGATTCCCGTCGCCCGCTCCATTTTTTCCTTTTAATTATGCAGCGTGTCATACGTAATCTGGTTTTCAGCATTGCAAACGAGAGAGGCGGGTCATGACGTATCTGGGTGAAAGCATTCCCAAGCTCGGATTTGGGCTGATGAGGCTTCCGAAGCTCGAGGACGGGCAGACGATCGACGTCGAGCAGGTCAAGCTCATGGTCGATGCGTTCTTGGAAGCTGGCGGCACGTATTTCGATACGGCTCGCGCCTACGGCGAGTCCGAAAACGCCATACGCCAGGCACTCGTCGAGCGCTATCCGCGCGAATCGTATCAACTTGCCACGAAGAACGCCGCGTGGATCGGGCCGAAGAGCTACGAGGATGCGCGCAAGGACTTCGACATTTCGCTCGAGAGCACCGGCGCCGGCTACTTCGATTTCTACCTCATCCACAACACGGGGTCGTACCGCACGAAGGTGTTCGACGATCTGGAAATGTGGGAGTTCGTGAAGCAGCTCAAGGCCGACGGCAGGGTGAAGCATATCGGTTTCTCGCACCATGACAACGCCGAGATCCTGGAGCAGATCATCGTGGCGCATCCCGAGATGGAGTTCGTGCAGCTGCAGGTCAACTGGGCTGACTGGGAGAATGCCAACACGCAGTCGCGCAAGTGCGTGGAAGTCGCGCGCAAGCATGGGCTGCCCATCGTCATCATGGAACCGGTGCGTGGCGGCACGCTAGCCAATCCGCCCGAGCCGGTTGCGGAGATCCTGCGCGAGGCCAACCCCGACGACACCTACGTCAAGTGGGCGCTTCGCTTCGCTTGGGGCGTCGATGGGCTCGTCACGGCGCTTTCGGGCATGAGCTCGCTCGAGCAGATGGAGCAGAACCTGGCCACGTGGAAGGCTTACGAACCGCTCTCGGACGATGAGCTGGCCACGCTGAAGCGCGCGCAGCAGAAGCTCGACAGCATGCTGGACAACCCCTGCACGTCGTGTCAGTACTGCATGAAGGTTTGCCCCAAGGACATCAAGATCGCCCAGATCATGGAATCGCTCAACCGTGGCGCGATGTACGGAGAGGCCAACGGCAAGAACTGGTATGGCTTCAACACGTCGGCAGGCGCGAAGGCGTCCGACTGCATCCAGTGCTTCTCGTGCGAGTCGGCGTGCCCGCAAGGGATCGAAATCGTCGGGAAGCTGCAGAAGGCCGCCGAACTGTTCGAATAGGTGCGGGTATGGATGATTTGACGGTGGAGGCGGCCCGCGAGCTGCTGATGGAGGACGTTTCTTCCGAAGACGGCGCCGAGAGCGCGGCGGACGCAACTGCGCCAAGCGGTGAGGAGCGTGAAATTGCAGATGCGGGCGCCAATGCACTCGAGGGCGACGATGCCGGAGATGGCGCGGTTGCGCGGTCGTATGCTGACAGCAACGTCGGACTTGGCGTCGACATCGTGGAGGTGTCGCGCATGGAGGGGATCCTCGAGCGTTCGCCCGCATTTGCCAAGCACGTGTTCTCGCAGGCCGAGCAGGATTATTGCAATGGGAAGGCCAATGCGGCCACGCATTACGCGTTGCGCTTCGCCGCCAAGGAGGCGGTGGTGAAGGCGCTCGGGACGGGATTTGCCGATGGCGTGGGCGTGCGTGACATCGAGGTCGAACGCGCCGCGAACGGCAAGCCGTCGGTTCGCCTGTCGGGCCGTGCGCTCGAAATCGCCGACGAGCGCGGCATCAGGAGCATTTCGATCTCCCTCTCGTATACGCACACCGACGCCGTCGCCTGCGCTCTGGCGGTCACGGAAGCCTCGCTGCAGGCAACGGCGAAGCGCAAGGATCCGATGGAGGAGCTCGCCCGTCAATTCAAGGAAACGCGCGGCATCCTGGACGAGCTGTAAAAGTGACCGAAAGGGAGTCTCCCTTTCGGTCAGTGGTTATCAAGGAGGGTGCGATGGACGCGCTTCAAAACGCCGATGGCATGCCAGCGGTGCCGTTCGACGAGCCGTGGGGCGATGGGGCGCTGCGCGCCGTGTTTCCTGCTGTTTCCGATGACGCGAACAAGTACACGCGGGGCGTGTTGACGGTCGTTGCGGGAAGCAGCCGCTATCCCGGGGCCGCGTGCCTGGCTGCTTATGCGGGTCAGCGCATGGGGGCGGGCTATACCGAGGTCGTCACGTGCAAGGCGGCGCGTCAGGCGATTTTGGTAACGTATCCCTCGATGGTGGTGCACGAATTGAAAACATGGACCACCGGCGATTTGCGGTCGAATGCGCGGGGCGCGCGGCATGCGGTATGCGTGGGGCCGGGGTTCGATCCCGATGATGCCGATGGCGCGCGGCTCGTATGCGACGTGCTCGAGCGCGCCGAGATTCCCGTTCTCGTGGACGGGGGAGGGCTTTCGGCGCTCGGCGTCCCCGAAGCGGCTCGTCTTCTCGTGAATCGCCACGACAGGGGGCTTGCCACGGTGCTCACGCCGCATGGGGGAGAGGCAGTGCGTTTGGCGCGCTCCCTCAACCTGAACTCGAGCGATCCGGCGCGACTGTCGCTGCTGCTCGCGGCTTCGCTCGAAGCGATCGTGGTCGTCAAGGGCCCCGATACGTTCGTATCCGACGGCGAGCGCGTGGTTCCCATGGTCGAGGGCACGGCTGCGCTCGCGAAGGCGGGAACGGGCGACGTTCTTGCCGGGATGGTCGCCTCGCTGCTCGCGCAGGGCGTTGATGCCGTAGACGCGGCCATTTTGGGGACGACGCTGCACGCGCGCGCGGGCGTTGCGGCTGCCGAACGGGTGACGCCCGTTTGCGTGACTCCCGAAGACGTCATCGCCTCGATTCCCGATGCCGTGCGCACGCTGTGAGCGGGTCGGGAATCTCGAGGAAAAGCGCGTCATGCCAATTTGGGGAGACTCCCTTTCGGTCACTGACCGAAAGGGAGTCTCCCCTTTGGTCAGCGCTGCCGATTGCGCGATGTCATGGGCAGAAGTCGTCTTGGAAGGGGCTAAAGCCTGCATGATGCGCTTTTGCGAGGGCGTGTCTGATTTGCGTATGGGGCGGCACGGCGCCCCGTTTCGCGAAAGCTCACGATACAATAGGTGGGTAAAACGATACGTAAAAGGATTGAAAGCGGGAATCGTATGGCACTGGTGATGGAGCGCGACTATCGGCTGCGGTGGATGGATTTCGACAAGTACGGCAGGATGCAGCCGTCCGCTATATTGGACCTGTGCCAGGACATGGCGACACTGCATGCCAACGAGCTGGGCATCGGGCACGACCGGATGGTTGAGCGAGGGGTGTTCTGGGCGGTCATCCACGCGAAGTACGAAGTCCTGAAGGAGCCGGAGCATCATCAGGTCGTCACGGTTCGCACCTGGCCCCACACGCTGTCGCGGTTCTCGTTCATTCGCGATTACCACTTGCTCGACGAGCAGGGCGAGTTGCTGGTGAAGGCAACGACCGAATGGGTCGTGATGGACATCGAGACCCGCAAGTTCGCCTCGGTGAAAGACCACTACGCGGGCCCGACCGATTTTTGCGAGGACCGCGCATTCGAGAAGAAGCCGCGCAAGATTCGCGGGTTCGAAGAGGGCAATCGCCCGGTATGCACCATCGAGCCGCAGTTTTCGGACCTCGACCTGAACGGCCATGTGAACAACGCCCGCTACGCGAACTATGTCGTGAACGCGCTGAATCCGACGGGCGAGGGCTTCATCAAGACGCTGCAGATCGATTACCGGCACGAGGTACTGGCGCATGCTCCGCTCGAAATGCACACGCTCGTCGAGGATGGGCACGTGCTCTCGAAGGGAATCAACGAAAACGGCGATGTCGCCTTCGCCTGCGCTATCGATCTCGCTTTTTCCGATGATGCATAAGGATTGAAGCCGTATCATTGCTATATAAGGAATCAAGCGCAACATTGACGGACACGGCAGCACGGATATGGGGCAATACATGGACAACCCGATGCTTCGATACTTCAAGACGATAGGCGAGATCCAAGGCGTCATCGCGAACGCGACGACCCTCGACGAGGCGTTGCAGGGCGGCCTCAAGGTCATCGTGTCGAACGTCGGCGCCGAGGCGGCCGTCATCTGGTATGCCGACAAGGCGGATGGCAATCGGCTGCATCCGTATTACTGGATTGGGCCGGTCGACCTCACGTCGCGGTCCCACGTGCCCGACGAGGGCAGCGTGGGCCAGGTCTTCAGCTCGCAGAAGGCGGACCGCCGTTTCGATTTCCAGTCTGATCGCGATCCGGTTGCGGTCGCCGATTTCGAGGGCATGAACATCGGGTCGATGGTATGCGTCCCGTTCTCCAACAATTTCGAGGAGCTCGGCACGATCCAGTTCGTCAACGCGATCGGCTCCGATGCGTTCAGCGAAGAAGCGGCCGACGTCATGGAGATCATGGCGATGATGGCCGCCATCGCGATCGACGAGAACGAGGCCATCCACGAGCCGTGGCAGCCGGGCGAGGTCGTGATGTCGGTGCGCGATATCACGCGCGAATTCGTCAACGGCGACATCGTGACGAAGGTGCTCAAAGGCGTGAACCTCGACGTGTACGAGGGCGAATTCCTCGTGCTGCTCGGCGAGTCGGGCTGCGGCAAATCCACGCTGCTCAACATAATCGGCGGTATGGACCAGCCGACGAGCGGCACGTTCACCTATCTGGGCCAGGATTTCAGCAACGCCACGCAGCAGCAGCTGACCGATTACCGCCGCGACAACATCGGGTTCATATTCCAAAGCTACAACCTCATGCCCAATTTGACGGCGCTGCAGAACCTGAAGCTCATCGGCGAGCTGGTGGACAATCCGATGGACGCCGACGAAGCGCTCGAAATCGTCGGCTTGGCCGAACGCAAGCGCAATTATCCCTCGCAGATGTCGGGCGGCCAGCAGCAGCGCGTGTCGATCGCGCGTGCGCTGGTCAAGAACCCGCGCATCATTTTCGCCGACGAGCCGACCGCGGCGCTTGACTACGCCACGAGCATCGAGGTGCTGCAGGTGATGGAGCGCGTGGTCAAAGCCGGTACGACGCTGGTCATGGTGACGCACAACGAGGAGATCACCCGCATGGCCGACCGTGTGGTGCGCATGCGCGACGGACGGATGCACGAAGTGACGATCAACAGGCGTCCGGCGCGCGCAGTCGACCTGGTCTGGTAGGCGCGTCATGAAACCAACCCAGTTCGCAGAGCTGATCGCAAATATCAAGGGGACGTTCGTGTCCTTCTTCTCCATTGCGATGTTCGTCGCGCTCGGCGTGGGCATTTTCGTCGGCATCAGCTGGTCCGGGCCCGCCTTGCAAACCGCCGCCGACGCGAAGTATGTGGAGGGCGATTTCCATAATTACCAGGTCCAATTCCCCTACGGCTTGACCGAGGACGATGTTGCGGGGCTCGCTGCCGTCGAGGGCGTGACAGACGTCGAGGCGGTGCGCTCATCGTTCCAGACCCTCGTGGTCTCGGGCTCGCGGAAGATCGTGAAAGTGCAGTCGGTCTGTTCGAGGATCGACGCGCCTCTCGATGTGGAAGGCGCGTTGCCCGCCGCCCCGGACGAAATCGTGCTCGAGAAGGCGTGGGCCGATTCGGTCGGGATCGCGGTAGGGGACCAGGTGACGTTCGAGCACGACGGCACCGCCACCGTGGACGCGACGTCTACGGAGGAAGCCTCCGATGGCTCGACGGCCGATTCGTCGGATTCGAGCCAGGCTTCCGAAGGGGCGAACAAGAGCGGCATGGCGTATCTGATGTCCGACACCTTCAGGGTCGTGGGGCTTGCGGAGAGCGCCGAGTACCTGTCGACGGCATCGGTGACGTTCGGCTTCTCGAATATCGGATCGGGCGGCATTGACGACATCGCCTGGGTTACGCCCGAGGCGTTCGACGCGAGCAAGTTCTACGACGGCTATCCGGTGGTCAACGTGCGTGCGGAAAGCCTCGATGCCCATTCGACGTTCAGCTCGGCGTACGATGACGCATCGGCCGCGATCGAGAATCGCATTACTGCACTTGGGGAGAGCCGCGCGGATGAGCGCTACACGTCTTTGCACGACAAGCTGCAAAAAGCCGTCGACGATGGCGAGAAGAAGCTGGCCGACGCCAAGAAGGAACTTGCAGACGGCGAGAAGAAGCTGGCCGATACCGAAAAGCAGATCAAAGAAGGCCGCGAGACCATCGACAAGGTCAAGGAGCAAGTCGCCGAAGGCAAGAAGAAGCTCGAGGAATCGCGTCCGATGCTCGACGAGATGCAGGCCAAGTACGAGGAGGGCAAGCGCCTCTACGACGAGAAGACCGCCGAGCTCAGGTCCGCCCAGGCGAAATACAACAAGGCAGTCTCCGCGCTGAACGCCGCTTCCGAGGAATTGACGGGCCTGGCGAATTCCGTCAACAAGCAGCGCTCGAGGCAGGCGAAAGCCGTCACGGCCTTCGACAAAGCGGCGGCCGCCCTGCAGACCGACCTCAATGCAGGCAAGATCACCCAAGCCGAATACGACAAGGCGATAAAAGCCGCCGAGAAAACGCGCGACAAGGCGATTGCGGCGAGCAACAAGAAAATAGACGCCGCCTGCAAGACTGCCACGAAGTCGATTGAGGGCGCGACGGGCAAGAAGCTTCCCCAGGCGCTCAACCACGACACCGTCGACGACGCCATCGAAGCAGCCAGTGCCCTTTTGGCAGATTACGAGAACATGGAGATCGATTACAACGGCCAGACGATGACGGTCAAGCAGGCGAGGAAGAAGCTCGAGGATGGATGGGCCGAGGCCGAAGCCGGCGCGCAAAAGCTGAGCGAAGGCGCGGACAAGCTGCAGAGCGGTTGGGACGAGTATTCCGCTGGCGTGGAGAAGGTCAAGGAAGGCGAAGAGAAGGTCGTCGAGGGCGAAGAGAAGATCAAGCAAGCCATCGACGAGGTCGAGAAGGGCAGCAAGAAAGTCGAAGACGGCCGCACGGCTATCGCCAACAAGACGAAGGAGCTCGACGACGCGAAGCAGCGCCTTGCCAACATGGGCGATCACGCATGGAACGTGCTGCCGCGTTCGTACAACGGCGGCGACCAATCCATCTCCTCGTTCAGCGGCGTGACGGAGCGCCTGCGGTATTCCATGGCGGCGCTGTTCGTCATCGTGGGATTGCTCGTCTGCTACTCGGCGGTCAGTCGCCTCGTGCACGAGCAGATCACCCAAATCGGCACGAAAAAGGCGCTTGGCCTGCGCGGCCGCGAGATCACGTTGAGCTTTCTCGCGTATTCGGGCTTGGCGGTCATCTGCGGTTCCATCATCGGCATTCTGGTCGGCGTGCTCGTGGTCGAGCCCATAATCGGCCATGCGCTGGGAGCCCGCTTCATCATGGGCGAGTATCCTCCGTATTTCGATTGGGCGTTGGCCATCGGGGCGACCGCCGTCGGCTTCGTGCTCGTCATCGCCGCGACGTGGTTCGCCTGCCGCAGCATCTTGAAGGAAAACGCCGTCGAGCTCCTGCGTGGCGAAAAGCCGCCGACGGGCAAGACGCGCTTCTTCGAGAAGTGGGCCGTTTGGGACAAGCTGCCCCTGTACACGCAGACGATTATCAACAACTGCCTTAACGACAAGCGCCGCGTGTTCGGCACCGTCGTCGGCGTTGCCGGCTGCACGGCCCTCATCGTGACGGCCATCACGTTGAACAACGACGTTTTGGCAAGCTACGACAAGCAATATCGCGACGTGTTCGGGTTCGACGCCATCGCCTACGTCGATACGGGCGAGCCGGGAGCCCAGGACGGGGTGGTCTCCGCGCTCTCCGCTATGGAATGCGGCTCGGCGCCCGTCATGCGCTCGACCATGCAGGTGAAGTTCGCCAACGGCGATCATGCGCCGTCGGCGGTCACGGTGCCCGCCGACGAAGAGGTTTTCGACGATTTCTACCGCCTGAACTCGGCGGGAAGCGTCGTGGAGGACTTGACCGAAGAGGGCATTTGGGTTGCCGAGGCATGCCGGACGCACCGCGGCGCGCGCGTTGGCGACCTCGTCGAGATAACCGATGCCCAAGGCGTGCGGCACAGCCTGCCCATCGTCGGATTCTTCGAGTATTACCTGACGAATAACGAAATCGTGATGTCGCCGGTCCTGTACGAGCGGGAGTTCTCGGGCGCGCCCGTTCTCAATGCGGTTCTCGCCTACAAGAACGGGCATTCGACCGCAGATGTCGAGGCGGCGCTTTCCGACGTGCGGGGATTCCAGGTGCTCGTGGATGACAAGGAAGTCAACGCCGTCAACTTCCGCGATTTCTCCAACGTGTCGCGCACCGTCGTTCTGGTGTACCTGGCGCTGTCGGTGCTCATGGCCATCGTCGTGCTGCTCAACCTCAACATCATGTTCATCGACGAGAAGAAGCGCGATCTCATCACGCTGATGATCAACGGCTTCTCGGTCAAGGACGCGCAGCGCTATATCTACAACGACACGATTGCGCTCACGGTGATCGGAATCATCGCCGGGTTGGTGCTCGGGGGCGTGATGGGCTCGCTCACCGTCGCTTCGGTCGAGCCCGAGACGGCGTATTTCGTGAAGGGCGTCGATTGGGTCGCGATGGCGGTCGGTGCTCTCGGAAGCGCGGTGCTGGCTTTCGCCATGAGCGCCATCGCGTTGAGGCGTATTCCGCGTTTCAATCTGACCGACATTAACAAGATGTAGTTTCGCGCCTCAAACGAGGCAAAGGATGACAATATGCTAAAACCACTGGCAAGAATGCAGCAGCTGGCAGTGTCGCAAGTGCAACGTGTGCAGATGGACATGCTGCCCGATTTGCACGTGGGGGCCGGATCGCTGCTCGAAGTGCCCGACGTGCTGAAGGATCGCGGCGCTAGCAGCGTGATGCTGCTGACCACGCCGGGGTTCGTGCGGCGCGGGACGCTCGCGTCCTTCGAGCGCGACCTTGCGATGAAGGGCGTGTCGGTCGCGGTGTTCTCGGACGTGAAGCCCGATCCCGACATCGACTGCGTCGAGCAGGCGGCGGCGTTCTACCGGTCACGCAATTGCGATGCGATGGTGGCCGTGGGCGGCGGGTCCGTCATCGATTGCGCCAAGATAGCCGGTGCCCTGGTGGCCCGTCCCGGGAAGGCGGTGCGAGATCTGGCCGGCACGTTGCGCGTTCGTGCCGAGACGCCTTTCCTCGTGGCCGTTCCCACGACGGCGGGAACCGGTTCGGAGACGACGGCCGCTGCCGTGGTGACCGATCCCGAAGTCAAGCGCAAGTACGCCATCAGCGACCTTTCGCTGATACCGGACGTGGCCGTGCTCGATCCGCTTCTCCTGGTGGGGTTGCCGCGCGACCTCACCGCCTACACGGGCATGGATGCGCTGACCCATGCGGTCGAAGCCTACATCAACCGGTTCGGCTCCCGTGCGGCGAGGCGCTATGCGAAACAGGCGGTGCAAATCATCTTCGACCACCTGAAGGCCTCCTATGACAATCCGCGCGATGTCGGTCATCGCGAGAACATGCTGCTGGCTTCGTACTATGCGGGCATTGCGTTCACGAACGCGTTCGTGGGCTACGTCCATGCGCTGGCGCACGGCATTGGCGGGCGCTATCACGTGCAGCATGGGCTGGCGAATGCGGTGCTGCTTCCGGCGGTGCTGGAGGAATATGGCGCGACGGCCGAAAACCGTCTGGCGCGATTGGGCGAGGCCATTGGGCTGGACGGTCCCGACGATGCGGCGATTGCCCGGGCGTTCGTCGGCGAGATACGCAAGCTGGCCGACAGCCTCGACATACCGCGTACCATCCCCGAGATCCGCGAAGAGGACATTCCCGAGCTGGCGGCGGGTGCCGAGGCGGAAGGCAATCCAGCGTATCCCGTTCCGATGGTGTGGTCGCGTGCCAAGTTCGAGCGCGTACTGCGTGCGGTTTCGGGCGGCGTTGCGCCAGGGGCTGCCGGGGAGCAGGTCGGTGACGCATCCGCTCGGCCCGACGGCGGGGATGCGTCATGGCAGATGCGGATCACCGAGCCAGGGCCCCTGCTCGACGACGAGGGGCGGCTGGCGGTGCGCGGATGGGCGACGTCGCTCGTGCGCGACTACAATCGCAACCAGGTGCGCACGTCCCGGCTGCGCATAAAGGAATGGGATTATTACCTGGTAAACGATGGCGATTACGCCCTCGCGTTCACGATCGGCGACATGGGGTACGCCGCTCTTATCTCGGCTTCGCTTGTGGATTTTGCTCGGCGGTCGTTCACGACGCAGAGCACCATCGGCATGCTGCCGCTCGGGCATCTCAGCTTGCCTGCCACCTCGTCGCTCGGCGTGACCAGGTTCGTCGACAAGCGCGTTACCATGCGGTTCGAAGTGTCGGGCGGCATGCGCCGGTTGCAGGTGGAGTTCGGCGATTTCCGCGACGGTCAAGAGCTGCGCGCCGAAATCGTGCTTGACCAGGAGCCCCGCGACTCGATGGTCATCGCCACGCCGTGGCTCGAGGACGAGTTGGCGTTCTATTACAACCAGAAGATCGTCGGCATGCGCGCCATCGGGTCGTTCTCGCTGGGGGATGTGAGCCACGATTTCCGAGACGACGAGTCGTTCGGCTTGCTCGACTGGGGGCGTGGCGTGTGGACCCGCGACAACACCTGGTTCTGGTCGGCTGCGCAGGGTATCCAGGATGGGCATCGATTCGGGTTCAACCTCGGATATGGTTTCGGCGACACGCGTGCGGCGACGGAGAACATGGTGTTCGTCGACGGCGTTGCGCATAAGCTGGGGCGCGTCGATTTCGGCATACCCGAGGGTCGCGTCCAGGCGAAGGCGATTGGCAAGCGCTACTCGCTCATGGAGCCATGGCACATGACCGACGACGAGGGTCGACTCGATCTTGAGTTCAAACCCGATGTCGACCGATGCGACTTCATGAATTTGAAGCTCGTGGTGAGCGATCAGCACCAAGTGTTCGGGACGTTCGACGGCTGGGTGAAGCTTGACGACGGCTCGACGTTCGTGGTGAGCAGCCTCCGCGGGTTCGCCGAGGCCGTGCATAACGTGTACTGACGCCCGGGAAGACAACGCCGTCCGTTCCCGATGTCTTCCAACCGAATGCCCGTCAAAGAGTTTTGTCGGAGCGGTGGGGAGGTGGACTGCGCTCGAGGAAAAATCGCACGAGCCCGTAGTCTCTTAGGCGGTTTTCCTTAACCTCGCTGTCAATGCTGTTAACACAGTTACTTGTACATTTGGGGACAGTCCCCAAATGTACTAAGGATTCACGTGGAGCGTTTTGCCCGGGTCACTGCTTCGCGGACGGAAGGCAGCGGGGGCGGAGACCTTTATTTCTCCCGAAAAGGTTTTAGGCCCCGACGCCGTACGACGCATAGACCGAAAGGGAGACTCCCTTTCGGTCTATGCGCCGGGCGTTTCTATTTGCGGGCGTGCGAGCCGGTCGAGGGCTTCTTCCCTGATTTACCCGATTTCGCGGACGCATTGTAGGCGTTGCGCGATAGCTCTTCGTATGACTTCGTCGACGAGGGCGGGCTTTGGCGCGCTTCGCGGGCGGCCTCGATGTAGGTCTTGTTCGACTTGGTCGCACGCATGCCGCTTGCCACGCTCTTGGCGGCGTCGGATCTTTCGGGCACGCCTGCCATCTTGCTGGAGAGGGCATTTTGTTCTGCGCGGACCGAACGCCTGTGACGCATGCCGACGAAGGCGAGCACCGCAATGATCGCGATTGCCGCTCCGACGGCCACGAACGGTAGGATTGTGTTGGCGGCGTGGGGGCGGTTGTCGCTGGGCTCGACCACGTCAGACGACGGGGTGCTGTATACGCTGTCGGGTTTGACCAGCTTGTTCTGAGAACGGATTTCGACGGTGGGATTCCAGTCCTTGTTCTGCTCGTACCCGTCAGATGGCGTTACTTCACGGAGCGAATACGTGCCGTACGGCAGGGTGTCTTTCGCGGTTTCGGCGACGCCGTCCTCATCCGATATCATGGTGAGCACCGTTTGGCCCTTGTGGTACAGCGCTCCGCCGATCATCACGGGAGCCTTGCTCTCGTTGACCACTTCGATTTCCGCATCTTCGAGCGGGAGGTCCGATTGGGCTTCGAGCTCTTTCACCGAAATGCCGCCGCGCACGACCTTGGCCGAATAGGGCTTCTTTTTCTTGGTCGTCGCCCGCTTGCCGTTCTTCTTCACGGAAATCTTGGTGCTCCACTTTTTGTCGTATGCGTAGGACTCGGTTCCCTTGTCCTTGCACATGCGCACCTTGTACTTGCCGTACGGCAGGAGCTTTTTATCGCATTTCGCGATGCCCTTCTTGTCGGTAGTCATCTTGAGCACAACCTCGTCGTTCGCATAGGTCTTGCCGTCGACGACGACCGAGCTGTTTTCGCCGTTGGCACTGACGACCTCGAAGACGGCCCCCTTGAGGGTCGCGTCGCCCTGAGGCGTGCCGTCTTTCGTCTCGCCGTCGACCATCGCGAGCTTGAGGCCTCCGCGGATGGCGGTTGCGCGGGCGACGTCTTGGGCATCGAAACGCTGCTCGCCGCGCACTTCGACGAGCACGGAGAATCGCTTGTCCTTGCGGTAGCCCTTCGAGGCCTTCTTTTCCTTGATGAGATAGGTGCCCCACGGCAGGCCGGTCAGCTCGTCGTACGGACCGAGCTCCTCGCCGCTCGTGGCAACTCCGAATTCGTCGGTGACGAGCTCCATGATGGGCCTGTTGCGTGCGACGCCGTCATCGTAGTCGATGATCTCTTCCTCTTCCTCTGGCTCGTCGTCGGTTTTGGCGTCCTCGTCCTCGCTCTCATCGGTGATTTCGGGCTCGAGGGATTCGTCGTAGGGCTTGAACGGGATGTTGTTCACGAGCACGGTCGAGGCGCTCGCGTTGTACACCTCGTAAACGGCGTCGGCGAGCGACCCTTTCCCTTGTGCCGCATCTTCGATTCCCGACAGGTCGAATAGCTCGCTGTCAACGCGGTTCACCCGTATGGCTCCGCGCACCGGCTCGCATTCGCATTTGCCGGCATCCGCCTCGGCGTCCGGTATGTTGACTTTGACCTTTACGCCGTTCGTCGCCCATTTCGGGTTCTCCTGGTAGCCGTGCTCGCGGGCGCTCTTGGCGTTTTGCTTCACGATGTAGGTGCCCAGCGGGAGCAGTTTCTTGTCGGGGACCGAGGCTTCGCCCATCTCGTCGGCGGTGATCTTGGTGACCAGATCGCCCTCATCGTCGTAGATTTCGAAAACCATGCCCTCGAACGTGGCGTCGCCCTGCATGTAGTAGGTCAACTCGTCCTCGCGCTTGCCCAAGTCCAGGTCTTCCTTCTTGGCCCGTTTCATCTGGGCGTCAACGAGCTGAACGGTGAGGCCGCCCACCTCGTCTGTGTCGACGACGGCGTTCGCCTCCTCGTCGACCGTGCCGCTTTCCACCGATGCGGGGTCTTCGACGTCAACTTTGGTCGCGTTGTTGGAAGCGGTTTCTTCGGACTCGTCCGCCCAGGCAGAGCCAGTGCTCCATGCACTGGTGCCGAGCGCAACCAGCAGGATCGTCGTCGCGAGGAGAATGCCTGCGCGCATAAAGTGATTGCCCGGTTTGTTTGCTTGTGGGGCGAGTTGCTGGCACCCGTCTGTCCAAGCAGCTTGCAAAGAGCCGAATCGGCTGTTCAGGTCGAACATGTTCATCCCGTCGTCTGTTTGTGTTTCGTTTGGGATGGCTCGCCATGCGACCATCCTGATAGTATTACTGAAACTATAGCAGAAAACGCCGCATTTGCAGGCCTTTTTATGATTGCGTCGTAATTTGCGGTCTGCCTTCGTGCGTGAGGCGGCAAAGCGTCCTGTACAAGCGCTCCGGCTCGACGGGTTTGGTCAGGTGGGCGTCCATTCCTGCATCGAGGGAGCGCTGAACGTCGTCTTCGAATGCGTTCGCCGTCATGGCGATGATGGGGACGGCTTGCGCGTCCGGGCGGTCGAGTGCGCGGATGGCCTTTGTGGCGGCCAGGCCGTCCATGACGGGCATGCGCACATCCATCAGCACTGCATCGTAGCTGCTGGCGGCGCTTTCCGCGAAGGCGCTGACGGCGGCCTGGCCATCGACGACGTGGTCGATGGAGATCCCCTTCGCCTCGAGCATGTTCATCACGATTTCTGCGTTGATGGCTATGTCTTCGGCCAGCAGCACGTGCAGCCCTTCGAGCGTGGGCGCCTTTCCATCTGCGGTTGGGCTGGCTGCGTCGCAAGGGGAGGAGACAGCCGCTACTTCGGAGAGGGGCGTGCCCTTCTTGAGCATGACGCTGACGGTGAACGTCGTGCCGACGCCTTTCTCGCTTTCGACCTCGATGGCGCCGTCCATCATGGTGACGATTTGCTTTGTGATGGCCATGCCCAAGCCGCTGCCGCCGTATCGGTTCGTCGAAGTTGCATCTTCCTGGGTGAACGTGCTGAACAGCTGGGGCAGGAAGTCCTCGTCCATGCCGATTCCCGTGTCCTCGATGATGAATTGGATGGAGCAATCGTCGGCTTCGCGGTCTTCGAGCCTGGTCGAGAAGCGGATGCGTCCGGGCACATCGGTGAACTTGACGGCATTGCCCAGGATGTTGATGAGGACTTGCTTGAGCTTCGTGTCGTCGCCGATGAGCAGGCAGGAGATATCGCCGCGTATCTCGTGTTGGTAGTCGAGGCCCTTCTCGCTGCATTGGTCGTCGATGATGACGTTGACCTGCGAAAGGAGGTCGTTGAGGGAAAACTCCTCTTCCCTGAGGGCCATCTTGCCCGACTCGATTCGATTCATGTCCAGGATGTCGTTGATGAGGCCGAGCAGGTGGCGCGCGCTGATGCCGATTATCTCGAGCCGCTCGCGCGTGGCAGGGGACAGCTCGTCGTCTTCGAGGGCGATGGTGTTGAGGCCGATGATGGCGTTCATGGGCGTGCGGATTTCATGGCTCATGGTGGAAAGGAAGGCCGTCTTGGCGCGGCTGCTCTCCTTTGCTGCTTCAAGCTGCGCTTCGAGGCGCTCGTTTTCCTGGATTCTGTCGGTGACGCGTTGGAGGAACACGATCATCACGAACACGAAAATGCTTCCTCCAAGGAGGATTCCCGCGATGATCAGATCGGGTTCGCCGAAGAACGCGACGGCCAAGTAGCCGACGAGGAACAGCGCGAGCAGGACGATCGGAATGGCGATGGCCTTGCGCTCGGTGTCCCAGCTGCCCTTTTCGCGGATGTGGCGGGCGAACTTGACGTACCGGTAGATGTTGTACGCCATGAGGGCGCTGCCAAGGTAGATCATACCGTACAGCAATGCCTCCATGGCCCGCTCCTCCATTGACGATCTGGGCCGGAGCCCTCGTTCCCAATGATCGCTGCGCTGCTTGTTCCTGCACGCGATCAAGGAGCGCATACGTCGAACCCTATTTTAGCAAAGCCGAGGGCGAAGGGATGATACATTACCTCAGAGGTAATGTATCATTCTAGCTACGCACGCTGTTTCCGACCTGGGTTGCTGGGGCGCGAGCGGTCGCTGATACAGTGCGCCATCGGGCTAGAGCATCCAGGTGGCGGCTGGCTCCGCGTCCTTTGCGTCCTTGTAGAACGAGACGCTGGCGAGATCGCCTGCGAAATAGACGGTTCCCGTCACGGTTTTGCCGGGTTCGATCTCGCCGGAGCCGAGGCTGTCCTTTTTGGCCGAGCCGACCGAGTTCGTGGTGGCGTTATCGACTTCGCCTTTCGCGTTCTGGGTCTTCCAGTTCTTGGTGTCATACGAGGCTTTCGCCGTCCCCGTGTTCACGTATTTCACGGCAACGCCCGTCACGCGTTTGTCTTTCGATCCCTTGAGGCCGGTTTTCACGCCGGTGACGGAAACCGTCAGGCCGTCGTCGAGCTTCAGCGTCTGCCCGACCGCCAGCGAAGCGTAATCCACGGGTTCGACCGGCGCGGGATCCTCGACCTCGGCCGCTTCTGAAGAAGCGGATGCGGGGGCTTGCTGGGGCTGATTGAGCACCGTGCCCACCGTCGTGGCGACTGCGCTGTTGGTCAAGGCGATGACGACCGCGGCGGCAATGCTCAAGACGATGCCGACGATGGAAGCCCCCATTCCCTTGTTCCGATTGCGGGACATGGCGGCCCCCGCAATCGAGAGAATCAGTCCCAGCAACGCGACGAATGGCGCGCCTATGCTGATCGGGAGGATGAACGAAACGCCGATTGACGAGACGGCCAAGACGGGGCCGAGAATGGCGGGAATCGGAATCCTCGCCGGAGTGGACGGCGTTGCGGGGTTGGCGTTTTCGTCAACGTCTTCGGTCGAATCGGCCGAATCGCTGTCGATCGGGATTTCGGCACCGTTGGCTGCGTACGCGCCTTCGAAGGCGCTCGCTGCGCTTGCCGTCGTCGCGGATTCGAGCGCGCCGGCGTTTCCGGCGTACGTGCCGGTGGCCGCTTGTTCGGCGATATGCCCTTGGGTCGCGCTTGCGTATGCGGATTGCTGTAAAGCTGCGGGGTATCCGCTTTGCGATTGCGCAGTGCCGGGAAAACCAGTCGCGAGCGATTGTGCGGCATTGGCCGTTGTTGTCGTGGCAGATAGCTGTTGGGCCAGCTGGGTAGATTGCGCTGGCTGCGTGGGCTGCACGATGGGCATGCCGGTGGCAGGGTTGATGACCCAGACATATCCCGTTCCGGTCGCACTTACCGCGCACAGGCCGCCGGTGGTTGGATCGGTGAACAGCTGGCGGCTCACCATGGGTTGCCCCGTTTCGTAATCGACGATCCAGGTTGGCTGGCCGGTTGCGGGGTGCATGATGTAGAGGCAGCCTGTTGCGGGGTCGACGTAAATCATCGGCTGGTTTTGGGATTGTGCTGCAAAATCGTTCGCGTTCATCGGTGCGCGTTCCCTTCAAGGTGAAGTGCGTTATTTGTCGTTCTCAATGCAAATGTGGGGAGGCTCCCTCAATTTGCATTAGGGCTACGTGTTTCGCGCGGCTGTAGTATAGCTTACTTGCTGATGTGGACATTTTTTGCTAAGCCCATGCGTTACAATAAAGAATACGTTTATTCTGCGTGCGGTCAAAGGGGTATTGCATGGATACGTACAGGAAATCATGGGGCGTTTTGCCGTTGGCAATCGTCTTGGCGTTCGTGCTTTGCGGGGCGTTTATCGCGATGCCTCAAATTGCAAGCGCCGACGAAGCTGCAGATTCCGAAGCCGAGCAGGTTGAGGGTGCTGTCGGCGAGACGCAAGACGAGCAATCTGGCTCGTCGCAGGAAGCAAGCGAGGTGGAAGGGCCGGTCGAGGCCAAGGACGCTTCGGGCGCCGCTGAAGAGTCTCAATCCAAGAACGAGGCCAGCGACGATGCCGCATCGGCAAAGTCGAGCGAAGCGGCGAAGGGCGCGTCGGGCTCTGCGAAGAAGTCGCCCGTGGGCGTGCAAGCGGATGGCTATGGCATTTGGGTTCATAAGGCATCGGAAACAGAGCCGGTCCAGATCAGCAGCGACAACGCGTCAAACGTGCTCGGCGATGGGACGGTCGTTTACGACAACGAGTCGAAGACGCTTACGCTGAAGGCCGCGAAGCTGCACTACGCGAAACCGCTCGGGGCAGATTTCCCGATTGCCGGCATCTACATTAACCGGGTCGACGATTTGACCATCAAGCTTGAAGGCGAAAGCACGATCGTCGCAGACAAAGAGACTTACGATGCGAAATCGGTTGCCGGTCTGTGCGCGAGCAACACGGGCAAGGTCACCATCACGGGTACGGGCTCGCTGAAGATCGACGCGAAGAACACCGTGTCGACGGCCGACGACGTTAGCGTGTATGGAATGTGGGCCGATACTGGGGCCTCCATCACGGTAGGCAATAACGCCAAGGTTTCGGCAACTGCAGGCGCTGCCAAAGGTACTGGGAAGAGCTATGGCGTCAAGGGCACCGTCAAGGTGTCGAGCCTTGCCGTGCTCACTGCCATCGGCGATACGCAGGCGCTCGAATCGACCCCTGACATCAAGGACAGCTCGGTTGGCGGTGCTTTGACCAATACGACCGCCTCGGCGTCGGGCCGTGCCATATGGGATGGCAAGCAGGCGCTTGCCAGCGATACGTTTAAGTACGTCCGCATACCCGGCGTGCATCATACGGCGGCCAAAGCTGCCACCTGCACGGCAGCTGGCAATATCGAGTATTGGTATGACGGTACGGACAGCAAGTATTACTCGGATGCATCCTTGAAGACCGTGGTCACCCAAGACCAGCTGGTAGTCGCCGCACTCGGCCATAGCTGGGACGAAGGCAAGGTCACCAAAGCGGCGACCGCCACGAAGAAGGGCGTGCGCACCTATACGTGCACGCGCTGCAAAGAAACCAAGACCGAGGCGATTCCGGCAACGGGCGTTAAGTACACCGTCACGGCTGGCGCCAACTCCACGTGGACCAAGGGCACCACGGCAACGCTGAACTTCACGTTCAAGCGTTCGGAAGTCGAAAACAACCAGGACACGACCTTCAAGCATTTCACGGGCATCAAGGTCGACGGCAATGCAGTCGACAAGTCCAATTACACCTATCAGACCGGCAGCGTCGTCATCAAGCTGAAGCCGACGTACCTTGAGAAGCTTTCGACCGGGGATCACACCATTTCGGCGTCATTCAACGACTACGATGGCACGGCTCCCTCGGCGAAGTTCACGGTGAAGGCGAACAGCAACGCCTCCAACACGAAGGGCGCAAGTTCCTCAACGCCGGCGACTGGCGACCCGATCGCCATAATCGGCTGGGTCATCGCTGGCGTTGTCGCCGCGATCGTGGCTATCATCGCTTTCAGGCGCATGCGCAGCACCGACAAATAAGCGCATACAGCTTGAACTCCCGACAGGGCGGGCGGCCTCGGCTGCCCGCCCTTTTCATGTCCCTCACCCGAATCAATTTCCCGCGGGGAAGTTGATCCCATCGGAGCATCGGCGCTACTGTGTCGCAATCGTGCGGATGTGCGTCCGCTGTCGTATGTGGGCGTACAATAGCTGCATGTTCAAGGAGCACTACGAAAAAGTAATCATTGCGTGCGGGTTTATGTTCATATTCGTGAACCTGGGATTGGCGTCGACCGCGTTCTCGGTTCACCAGCCCTATATCGTTGCCATTCCGGGCGTCGGCGATACGGGCGGCTCGCTCATCTTGTCGGTGCGCACGTTCACGTCGCTTGTCTCCATGCTGTTCGTCGACCGCTATTACGAAGCGCTCGACGTGAGGCGCGGCGTGTTCCTCATGTGCGTGTCGGTGTGCATTGGCTTCATCGTGTTCAGCATGGCGACGAGCCTGCCCCTGTTCATGTTCGGCGCCATTTTCATGGGGTTCGGCTACGGCATGGGCGGCGCCGTGGCCATGACGTTTTTGGCCAACCGCTGGTTTGCAAGCGGCATCGGCAGCGCCGTGGGCATCGGGGCCATGGGCAGCGGCGTCGCGTCGATTCTCATGCCCCTGCTCGTCGTGCGCATCATCGATGCATCGTCGCTTTCGACCGCGTTTCTCGTGGAGGCGGGCATTGCGCTCGCAATCGGCCTGGTCGTGTACGCGCTCATACGCAATCGTCCGTCCGACCTCGGCCTCGAGCCGTTCGAGAGCAAATCGGCGGCCAAAGCGCGTCGGGTCCACGAGATGCTTCCCGCTTCGCGCGGGGAGCGCGTTCTGCTGATGGTGGCCATCGTGCTCGTCGGAATCTTTTGCTGCTGCGGCATGACGTACCTTTCGGTGCTGGCGACGTCGACCGGATACGATTCGGTTTTCGCCGCCTTGCTCGTTTCCATTGCGGGCACGACGATGACGATTTCGAAATTCGTTGCCGGCAAGCTGTTCGACCGGCTTGGTGCGCCGCGCGCGTCGCTCATCATGTTCTCCATCGCGTTCGTCGGGTTTTTCCTCTGCTGCTTCGCGAACCTCGGAATCGAGCCCATGATGGTCGTCGGCGCCGTTGCCGTCGGCTCCGGCTTGACGCTGGGCACGGTGGGCCTGTCGGTTTGGTCGATCGACCTGTCAGACCCCGCAACACGCACGAAGCAGATCAAGAACTTCCAGGTGGCCTATGCATTCGGCGGCTTCATCGCCAATACGCTGCCCGGCATCGTAAAGGACATCGTCGGCAGCTACGTGGTGTCCTATGCGGCCATGGTGGTCTTCATCCTCGTTGCCGCGTTCGTCATCTTGCGGTTCTACCGAAAATTCGAGAAGAGCGCATAGCCCTTCTTAGCGAGCGTCAAAAGCGATGTTTACTGACCAAAGGGGAGACTCCCTTTCGGCCAGTCGGGTTTCAAGTTTGCCGCTTCCGAACAAAGCCTTCGCAACTGACCGAAAGGGAGTCTCCCCCTTTGGTCACCCCATGCTGGCGGAGGCGGGAGCGTTCCCTTGGCGGAAGATTGCGTCGCGTCGTCGACGCGCACGGTGTAAAACCAATAATTTGCGTCATTGTTTTTTGAATTGAATGCGAGGGTGTGGTAGCATAATTGCGATTAAGCAGAAACGCGTTAGAGCGTATGGGTTAAAAGCATAGGGAGCATCATGATGTCGAAACGGGTTATCGCATTCATCGTCGTATGCATGCTGGCGTTCGCACTGCCAGTCGGCGCTGCGTTCGGGTTGGATTCGCCGAAGCTAGATTCGCCGAAATTGGACTCGCCCAAGCTCGATTCCCCGAAATTGGACTCCCCGAAGCTCGACTCGCCCAAGTTGGATTCGCCGAAGTTGGACTCCCCGAAGCTGGATTCTCCAAACCTCGATTCTCCGAATCTTGATTCGCCGGCGCTTGACTCTCCGGCGCTTGACTCGCCGGCAATCAACTCGCCTGCTCTGGGTGGTTCTGCGGCGAACGCGACTACCAGCGGCTCGAACTTCGAGGCAAACACGGTGTCCGGCAGCGCCATCATGGGCATGCCGTCGACGGCTGCGAGCGCGGGCTACGTGCAGTCGCCTGGAGCGGGCTCGCTCAACCTGCTCACGATCGCCTTGGGCACCGGGCTCGCCATCGTATGCGCCATGGGCGCGGCTGCTGCTCTGGTGTTCGTCGTGCGCAAGAAGTAGCGGCCCTACACGCTTGCGACGTCTGGATATGGTGTCAATTCGAGTTCTTGCCTGACGCGCCAGATTGCTCAAGCGCGGAATCGATAGTAACGTTTAGGAAATGCGGGCACGCGTTATTGGCTCGCATTTCTAGTGTCTAGGGTCAAACAGTTCGAAAACGAGAACAAATTACTTGACATATAAGGATTGATCATGAGAGATGAAAAACAACAAGCGAGCGGCATGAGGGAGGTTTCCCTGCCGCCTCAGAAGCGGGGGCCGCGCCCGGTTGTCATCGTTCTCATCCTTCTGCTCGTGGCATGCGTGGCGGCGGGCGTCGCGGGGGGTATGTACCTCATGCGCACCTTCACGCAAATCCAGGATGTCGAAAACGCGCAGAACATCGTGCCGGAAATCCCGTCCGCGTCGAGCGGGTCCCAGGCGGCGCCGTCCTCGGACAAGCAAACGGGCACCATCGATTTCGAGGCTTTGCAAAAGAAGAACGCCGACGTGTATGCGTGGATCTACATCCCCGACACGAACGTGAACTATCCCGTCTGCCAAAACGCCCAGGACAATGCGTACTACCTTACGCATGGCGCTTCGGGCGAGGCGTCAGACGTTGGGGCGATTTTCTCGGAAGCCCAATTCAACCACAAGGATTTCCAGGATCCGGTAACGGTGCTGTACGGTCACAATGGGTACGGGTCGACGATGTTCTCGGATCTGCACGAGTACGCGCGCAGCGAGTTCCTCGACGCGCACGACAAGGTGTACGTATATGTGCCGGGGCGTGTCTACACCTACCAGGTGTTCAGCACGTTCATGGCCGGCGATCGGCACATCATGGATGTTTTCAACTTCCAGTCAAGCGAGGGCGTGGCTGCGTTCGTTGATTACCTGAAGGAGCCTGGCGCAATCGATGCGCAGGTGAAGGACGTTGACGTGAAGGCCGACGACAAGATTCTCGTGCTCCAGACTTGCAATACTGGCGCCATCGAGTCGGCGGGGCGTTATCTCGTGTGCGGAGTTTTGGTCGATGAGCAGCCGACATCAAAGTAACGAAAACGGAGGCAGCTGGTCCGACTGGCAAGTTGACGTACCTGATATGGACCAGGCGGAGGCACCGCGGGCGCGGCATGCGCGCCATACGGCTTCTTCCGAGGATGCCGCGCGGTCGTCCTATTCGGCCGCATCGGGCCATGTGCCGGCTTCCAGCCAGCCCGATTATCGGCAGGCAGCGGATTATGCGGCTGCTTCAGGTCAGCCAACCTACCGGCAGGATGCGGATTACGTTCCTGTCGCCAATCAATCTGCGTATCAGCGGAACGTAGGCGATGCTGGCGTTTTTGGCCAGCTGGCCTATCGGTCTGCGGCAGGCTATTCCGCCGTTTCCAGCCAGCCGACTTATCCGTCGTCACAAGGCTCCGCATACGGCTACGGTTCCGCGCAATCGGGCTATCAGTCCGCAACGGATTACGACGGCTACGTCCCTGCCCCCGAAAGCGGTGCGTATGCGCAGCGCGGGACTATGATGGACGCGCGGCAGGTCGGCTACGGCCAGCCCCGGTCGTCTTCCCATAATCACGTGTCGGTTATACAGGATCCCGACGATCCCAACTCGGTCATCATCCGCACGCGCAAGAAAGAGCGCAAGAAGCACCACAAAAAGAAGAAGCGGATGAATCCCGCGCTCAAGGTGTTTCTCATCATCTTGGCCGTTCTGGTGGCGATCGTCGCGGCAGCGGGCATAGCGCTGGCAATCGCGATCAACCAGGGCAACCTCAACGTGCACCGGCTGTTCTCCGGTTCCGATGAGCTGTCGCAGGTCGAAGGCGCCAAGACGAGCGATGACGGCCAGGTGGTCGAATACAAGGGGCATACCTACAAGTACAACGAAAACATCGCCTCGGTCGTGCTCATTGGCCATGACGACGAGAGCAACATGGGCTATACCGACAGGTCGCTTGCCGATACCATCGTGTTGTTCACCATCGATACGGCTACCAACAAGGTGCGGGCGACGGTCGTGCCCCGCAATTCCTGGGTCGAGGTCGACCTGTACGACGATGACGGCAACCGCGTTGGCTCCAACGAGATGCAGATCACGTTGAGCCACGGCGTGAAGCTTCCGCCCGAGGGTTGTGCGGCCAACACGACAAGCGCGGTGGCGCGCGTGTTCTTCAACATGCCCATACACTACTATTTCGATTTCGGTCGGGATGCCGTGGAAAAGGCGACTGCCGCGGTGGGTGGCGTCCAAGTCAAGGTGCTCGAGGCGATTCCGGGCGAAAACTTCACGGTCGGCGAAACGGTTCTGCTCGAAGGCCCGTCTGCCTACCGGTACGTGCAGTACCGCGAAAAGGACAAGGACGAATCGGCGCTCGACCGTCAGGACCGCCAAATCCAGTTCATGAAGGCGTTCGCCGCCAAGGTCGTCGGCATGGGGCCGCAAGGCGTCTACAACGTGTACACGGGAGCTTCGGACAACATCGTGACCAACTTGGGTGCCAGCGAAGTTGCCTATCTCGCGTCCTGTTTCGCGACGGGCGACAATGCCGAACTTGAAATATCGGCGTTAAAGGGAACGACGAAGGTCGGTCGCGAAGCCGATGGGGTAGAATATGAGCGCTATTATCTCGATAAGGACAGCGTCATGGAAAACACGCTGGCCGCGTTCTACACGCAGATAGACTAGGAAAGACCTTAAGATGACGTTATTGGAATTGCTTTCGCTGCTCAGGCAGAAACTAGGTCTGGTCATCGGGCTCCCCATACTGTGCGCCGTCATTGCGGCGGCGTATTGCTGGGGGGTCATGCCCAACGAATACACGGCAGAGACCTCGATTTACGCGCTGACCAAAGGTAGCTCGCCGACGGATCCGAGCGGGGAGGCCGTGACGGCGACAGACCTGAACGCCTCGCAGATGCTTGCCAATGACTTTGCCGAGCTCGTGAAAAACGATCAGCTCCAGGCTGAGACGGCTGAAGCGCTGGGCCTGGAAGACCTGCGCAATTTCAAGGTCAACGTCGGATCGTCCACCACGACGCGCGTCATCAAGGTGACCGTCACGGGCAGGAATCCCGAAAGCGTCGCGCTCGTCGCCAATAAATTGGCCGAAGAGATCGGCACGACGGCCGTTCGCATCATGAACGTCGAAGCCGTCAACGTCATCAGTGAGGCGAAAACCCCGACCAGCCCGTCGGGTCCGTCGCGCGCCCTGTACACGCTGGTGGCGCTTCTGGCCGGCCTGTTTGCCGCCATCGCCATCGTGGTCATCATGGACATGGTCAACACGACCATCCGCAGCGACGAAGAGGCTGCCGAGTTGCTGGAGGCTCCCATCATCGGGCGTTTCCCCGTGGACAAGGGAGGTCGTCGCTAAATGTTCGGTCGTAAGAAAAAGACCCAAAAGAGCCTGCGCCCCACGCTCAGCATCGTCACCGCAGACGCGATGAGGAACGCGGCCAACACGCTTTTGGCCAACATCGAGTTCTCGAGCATCGACGAGCCGGTGAAGACCGTCGCCATCACGTCCACGATTCCCAACGAGGGCAAGTCGACCATCGCGCTCAGCTTGGCGGCAGCTGCCGGCCAAGCGGGCAAGCGCGTCCTGGTCATGGAGGGCGACCTGCGCAGGCGCTCGCTGCGCGCGGCTCTCAACGTGCATCCGCAGCATGGCCTGCATGCCGTGCTTACCGGGGCGTGCGCCTTGCGCGAGGCGGTCATTCGCGTGCCCTTGCCGGGTGTGTATTTCCTCGACGCCGAGCCGGGCATCCCCAATCCGGAGGCGTTGCTAAACTCCAAGCGTTACGAGAGCCTTATCGAGCGTGCCCGCAACGTGTTCGACATGGTGATCATCGACACGCCGCCCATCGGCGCGTTTGCCGACGCGGCCGTCATCGCGCGCCAAGTTGACGGCGCCCTGCTCGTCGTTCGCGAGAATTACACCGACAAGCGCGATGCCCAGCTGGCCATGAGCCAATTGCGGGCGAGTACGGCGCGCGTGCTCGGTGTCGTGCTCAACTTCGAGGAACGCGCCAGCGGCGGCTACGGCTACTACTATGGCTATTACTACGACGAGAAGAAAGTTCCCGCCGACAGCGTCGAGGCAAAGCGCGCGCGTCATGCGCAAGCGGGGTAGCGTCCATGCGTGACGAGCATTGTCATATCCTCTGGGGCGTCGATGACGGATCTCCCGATTGGGAGACCACGTGCGCCATGGTTGACGAGGCGCGGGCGAGCGGCATTACCGACATCGTCTGCACGCCGCACATGCGCTGGGACGACTTCGATCGTGGGACGGTCGAGCGCAGGTTCGCGCAGCTCGCCCAGTATGCGCCCGACATTCGGTGGACGCTCGGGTTCGAGGTGTATTACAAGCGGCTGCTCAAGATTGGGCTGCATCGCGCTCCCGAATTCACGATTGGCAACTCGAACGTCATCCTCATCGAGTTCAACAGTGGAGCCGAGGTTCCGCACGAATGGGAGCGCACGTTCTATACCTTGCAGAGCACCTACGGCCTCGACATCGTGCTCGCGCATCCCGAGCGATATGCGAGCGTGGTCGAAGATTTCGATCTCGCGTATCGGATGTACGAAACGGGCATTCGCATGCAAGTGAGCGCGGCCGACCTGTTCGGTGGCATGTTCAGCAAATCGGCCAAAGTTGCCAAGCGTCTGCTGAAGGAAGGCCTCGCAGATGCCCTGGTGAGCGATGCGCATGCGCCAAACCATTATGCTTTTTACCGAAAAGCGGTAAAAAAAGGTTTTTAAAGAGCTAATTGGTAGTAATATTGTTCCCGACACCTACTGGGCTTAGGTTTGAAAGGTGATATTCGACATGAAAGGGGAGAGAATGCAGGGAATTTTGAGCAAGAAGATGCAAATAGGCATCATCGCTGCGTTCGTGGCGGCCATTCTGGCCATCGGCATGGGTCTCGGCGCACAGCCGGCGTATGCTAAGCAGAACAGCACGCTAACGCCGGGTCAGACGACCGTTCAGATGAAGGGCACCAAGACGGGCACGATTTACAAGGTCAAGAACCAGGCTGGCGTTTCTGGCGTCACGCTGGTCGGCTTCAAGAACCCGAAGAAGGCGCCTGCGGTCCTCGACGAGGAGCTCGAATACAACGGCACCACGTACGAGATCGGCGTTATCGCTAAGAAGGCCTTCAAGGGCACGAAGCTGAAGAAGGTCACGCTGCCGAAGTATGTGTACAAGATCAAGGCCAAGGCATTCGCCAAGTCCAAGATCAAGACCGTCACCATCACGACGCCCAAGGTTACCGATCGTGGTAAGAGCCTGACGAAGAAGAACGTCAAGAAGTCGCTGAAGGGCTCGAAGGTCAAGACCATCAAGTGCAAAGCTGGCGCAAAGGCCATGAAGAAGACCTACAAGAAGGCCTTCAAGAAGAAGAATTCCGGCAAGAAGGTCAAGGTCAAGTAAATCACTGGAGCTTAAGCCCACAAGAGTTTCCGGAAATGGAGCGGTCGCTGTCTGGGTGGACGGCGGCCGCTTTCGGTTAGGAGCCAATTCGCCATGAACGAGCTTACCTGCAGGTTTTCGAGTTGGGCAACGCGCTTTGCCGCAGTTGCCGCCGCCCTCGTGCTGGTTGTTTCGTGTCTCGTCTGTTCTGCGCCCGAAGCGGCTTGCGCTGCAACGCCGTTTGTCCCGGGATCCGCGAGCACGACGGTGCGCGTGGCGCCGGCGCCGACCGCCAAGGAGAAGACGGCGTACAACCGTGCCCTGAAGGCCATCATGGACTACGAGAACCAGCCGAGCCGCATCGTGGTCGATGTGTCCGATCTGGGGCTCACGAGCGCACAAGCCTTGCATGTGGGCTATCTGCTTCACGGCAATGGCGAGCTGTTCTGGGTCAACACGTTCAGCGACGAGTCGTTCAAGGCCGCGAAGTTCAGCATTCCAGTCAGTTATAGCGATGAAGCCATAACCAAGATGCGCAAGGAGCTTGATGCGGCCGTCGCCAAGGCCAAGTTGCGCATAGCGCCGGGCATGACCCAAGCCATGAAAGTCCACGTGCTGCACGATTACGTCATCGACATGATGGATTACGGCAAAAGCAAGAAGACCGCCTATGATGGGCTGGTCAAGGGCCAGGGCGACTGCTTCGGGTTCGCGCGGAGCATGGACTTGCTGCTGCGCCGCTGCGGCTTCGACGTCGACATGGCCTTCAACAACAAAGGCGATCATGCCTGGAATCTCGTGAAAGTGGGCGGCAAGTGGTATAACGTCGATCCGACGTGGGACAACGGCTATACGGGCAAGAAATTCTCGAAAGAGTACAACTGGAAGCATAGCCGCTGCCACTTGTACCTCTTACAATCGGACAAGTCCATGATGCTCGAGAACGTTTCCGAGCGCGGCGGATGGTGGTCGCATCACAAGTGCACGTCGAACAAGTACAAGGCGATGCGCAACAACCTGAACACGGACAACTGGGAAACGCATTGCAACGACTACAAGCTCTACACCAAGGGCTTCAAGTCCAAGGGCCTCAAGTACGTGGCGTGCGGATCGAAGAAGGTCAAGCTCGTCGGCGTGGCAAGCTCGTCGAAGCGCAAGGCGAAGACGCTTGCGATACCCGCGACCGTCAAGCGCAAGGGCGTGAAGTACAAGGTCGTCGGCATCGGCGAGAGCGCATTCGCGAACGCGAAGGCCGCAACGCTGAAGGTCGCTTCGGCCAAGTTCAGCGCTGCTCGCGTGAAGAACAGCCTGACCGGGTCGCGTGTCAAGACGATCAAGCTCGTCGACTCGGCGCGCAAGAAAAAGGGCGCCTATGCGAAGTATTTCAAATCGGCCAATAGCGGAAAGAGCGTGAAAGTCAAGCGCTAGCGCGGTAGGATGATACGTTACCTCAGAGGCACTGTATCATTTGCAAATGATACAGTGCCTCTGAGGTAACGTATCATCGGCATTGGTCGATATTAACACTCCCGAAACCAATTGAAACTTATACGCCCAGTATCATTTCTCATCGGATGCTGCAGGACCGTATGGTCTTTAAGCATTTCCAGATAAGTCCAAGAAAGCGGAAAGTGTTGAAGGAGTGCGTATGTCGTACGTAGACGACGTCCTTGCCGACGTCAAGGAAAAGAACGCTAACGAGCCTGAGTTCATCCAGGCTGTCACCGAGGTTCTCGAGTCGCTGCGCGTCGTGGTCGAGAGCGACCCGATCTACCAGGAACAGGCCATTCTCGAGCGCATGGTCGAGCCCGAGCGCGTCATCATGTTCCGCGTCCCGTGGGTCGACGACGAAGGCAAGATCCAGGTCAACCGCGGCTTCCGCGTTCAGTTCAACAGCGCCATCGGCCCCTACAAGGGCGGCCTGCGCTTCAACCCCACCGTTTATCTGGGCATGCTGAAGTTCCTGGGCTTCGAGCAGGTCTTCAAGAACAGCCTCACCACGCTGCCGATGGGCGGCGGCAAGGGCGGCTCCGACTTCGACCCGAAGGGCAAGTCCAACATGGAGGTCATGCGCTTCTGCCAGTCCTTCATGACCGAGCTGCAGCGCCACATCGGCCCCGACACCGACGTGCCGGCAGGCGATCTGGGCGTGGGCGGCCGCGAGGTGGCCTACATGTTCGGCCAGTACAAGCGTCTGCGCAACGAGTGGACCGGCACGCTCACGGGCAAGGGCCTGAGCTTCGGCGGTTCGCTCGCCCGCACCGAGGCCACCGGCTACGGCCTGGTGTACTTCGTCGACGAGTACCTGAAGTGCCATGACGACTCCTTCGAGGGTAAGACCGTCGTCGTGCACGGTTCCGGCAACGTGGCCATCTACGCCATCCAGAAGGCCGAGCAGCTCGGCGCGACCGTCGTGGCCTGCTCCGACACCAAGGGCTGGGTCTACGACGCCGAGGGCATCAGCGTCGAGGCGCTCGAGGCCATCTACAACGCCAAGCGCTCCGGCCATGACAAGGGCGTGAGCCTTGCCATGTACACCGACTACCGTCCCAACGCCGAGTACCATGCCGAGGACGGCCGCGGCGTGTGGGGTGTCAAGTGCGACGTCGCGCTGCCGTGCGCTCGCGAGAACACGCTGCTGCTCGAGGATGCCGAGAAGCTCGTCGCCAACGGCTGCAAGATCGTGGGCGAGGGCGCCAACATGCCCACCACGCTCGAGGCGACCGCCTACCTGCAGGAGAACGGCGTGGCCTTCTTCCCCGGCAAGGCTGCCAACGCGGGCGGCGTGGCCACGTCCGGCCTGGAGATGTCGCAGAACGCCGAGCACCTGTCCTGGACGTTCGAGGAGGTCGACTCCAAGCTGCAGGGCATCATGAAGAGCATCTACCATGCATGCGACGATGCCGCCAAGGAATGCGGCATGGACGAGAACTACGTGGCTGGCGCCAACATCGCCGGCTTCAAGAAGGTCGCCGACGCCATGATCGCGCAGGGCGTGTGCTAACGTAGCCTTATAAGCAAAGAGCAAAGGGGCCGTTGGGGATTATCCTCGGCGGCCTCTTTTCCTGCTGGCGAAACGCCGGTGCCTGGCATTGGCGTTTCGCTTTGGGCTATCATGGGGATTGGCGGATCCCGTCCGCGACGTGATCAAGCTCGTGGGTTCCGCTTGATCGGAGGCGTTTATGGTAAAGAGAATCGGAATAGCGCTTGTTGCGATATGCTGCATGGCTTCCTTGAGCGTGGCGTTTTGGGGATGTGCCGACAACAAGGCGGGTTTCGTGGGCTCATGGTCGCTCGAGAGCGGCAGCGAACAGACGCTCGATGAGTCGACGGTCATGCTCATGAAGTCCGTAGGGTACAGCATCACGCTCGATTTGAAGGAAGACGGGACGGGCAGCCTTGACCTGGCAGGCGACGTAACCAACGTGACCTGGGAGGCGAAAAGCGCCACGGAAGGCACCGCGTCTGTCGAGGGCGGCATTTCGGGCATGCTGAAGCTTTCCGACGGCAAACTCGTGCTTGAAGACGGCAACGGCTCGAGCATGACGTTCGTCAAGGGCGGCTCGTCGTCCCCATCGAGCGCGGCATCCTAGCGCGTTACAGACCGAAAGGGAGTCTCCCTTTCGGTCAGCAATTGCGTTCTGGGGCGAAGATTTCACCACATCGCCACGCCGATTTAGTAAAATGATGTTGCATTGATTAGCAATTGCGATATGCTGCCGGTCCGCTCGTTCCGAAGCGGCAGAGTCGAACAAAGCTAGGAGTGGCATACCTATGCTGAAGAGCCATGAAAGATTCTACTCGGCAAATGGCAAGCGTTTGGTGCTGGTTGCCGATGATGAATGGATCAATCGCCAACTGCTGGAGGCGATTCTGCAGGATCGCTACGAGCTCATCTTCGCCGAGGACGGCCAGCAAACGCTCGATGCGATGCGCGAGAACCGGGATTCGCTCTCGCTCGTGTTGCTCGACATCATGATGCCGGTGCTCAGCGGCACCGAGGTGCTCAAGGCTGCGGGGGCCGACCCCGAAATATCCCAGATTCCGATAGTCGTCATCACGTCGGACCAGGATGCCGAGGTCGAGAGCCTCACGCTGGGCGCCATCGACTTCATTCCAAAGCCTTATCCGCGCGCAGACGTCATCCTGGCGCGCGTGCGGCGCACCATCGAGCTTTCCGAGGATCGCCAGATCATCAACTCGACGGAGCGCGATCCGCTGACCGGCCTGTACAACAAGGAGTTCTTCTACCGCTACGCCGAACAATACGACCAGCATCACAAAGGCGTCGAAATGGACGCCATCGTGGTCGATGTGAACCATTTTCACATGATCAACGACCGGTTCGGCACGGCCTACGGCGACACCGTTCTGCGTGGCATCGGCGAGGCGCTGCGGGCTGCCGTGTCCGATATCGACGGCATCGTCTGCCGGCGCGAGGCCGACACGTTCCTCGTGTACTGCCCGCATGGCAAGGAATACGGCTTCATTCTCGAAAACGCTTCAGCCGGGCTTTCGGATGGGGGCGATATCAACGACGCCACGCGCATCTGGCTGCGCATGGGCGTGTACGCCAACGTGGACAAGCAGCTCGAGGTCGAGCGCCGCTTCGACCGCGCCAAGATGGCCGCCGATACGGTGCAGGGCAGCTTCACCAAGAGGATCGGGATCTACGACAGCGCGCTGCGCGAGCGGGAGCTGTATTCCGAGCAGCTCATCGGCGATTTCGCGGCGGCCGTGAGAGAGCGGCAGTTCCAGATCCACTACCAGCCCAAGTTCGACGTCCAGCCCGAGATTCCCGTCCTGGCAAGTGCCGAGGCGCTCGTGCGCTGGAAGCATCCAGAGCTCGGCATGATATCGCCGGGCGTCTTCATTCCGCTGTTCGAGGACAATGGGCTTATCCAGCAGTTGGATATGTACGTATGGCGCGAAGCGGCTTGCCAGGTCAAAGCATGGAAGGAAAAGTTCGGTTTCGTAGTGCCCGTGTCGGTCAACGTGTCGCGCATCGACATGTACGACCCGCATCTCGTTGACGACCTGCTCGATATTCTTCATGAAAACGACCTGAGCACCAACGAGCTGCTGCTCGAGATCACCGAGTCGGCCTATACGCAGGATTCGGAGCAGATCATCGAGACGGTCGACAAGCTGCGGGCGCTTGGGTTCAAGGTCGAGATGGACGACTTCGGCACGGGGTATTCGTCGCTGAACATGATCTCCACGCTGCCGATCGACGCCCTCAAGCTCGACATGATGTTCATTCGCAACGCGTTCGGCAATCGCGCCGACACGCGCATGCTCGAAATCGTCATCGACATCGCCAACTACCTGTCGGTGCCCGTCATCGCCGAAGGCGTCGAGACCAAAGAGCAGATGATAGCGTTGCGCGAGATGGGCTGCGATTTCGTCCAGGGCTACTATTTCTCGCGCCCGCTTCCGGCTGACGAGTACGAGGCGTTCGTCGCCGAGCGCAGCGAGCATGCAAAGAACATGGCAGCTGGATTGGGCGGTTCTTTCGAAAAGCGTTCGTCGTATTCGGCGTTCGGCGAGATCGCCCATGCGTTGTCGAGCGGGTTCGAGTACATTTACTACGTTGACACGGAGAGCAACCATTACGTCGAGTTCAGCTCCGAGGGTTCGCGCGAGGACTTGCAGATCGAGGATAGCGGGCCCGATTTCTTCGAGGACATGATGCAGCGTGTCTTCGAGCCGCTCTGGCACGACGACCGCATGCGCGTCGAGGCCAGCATGAACAAGGATGCGCTGCTCGCGCAGCTCGATGGGGGCGATCCGTTCTTCATGACGTATCGCAAGGACCTTGCGGGCGAGCCGGCCTTCTTCAGCCTGAAGGCCGTCAAGGCCACGACGCACGATGACCATCACATCGTTATCGGCATCAGCGACGTGAGCACGCAGCTCCAGCAGATGACCTTGGCCACCGGCTCCAACGAGCTCAATTTCAGCAGCTTGGCGCAGGCGCTTTCCGCCGATATGGAAAGCATCTACTACGTGGACGTGATTTCTGACAGCTACCTCGAGTTCAAAGCCGATGGGCACTACCGCAAGCTCGAACTGCAGCTGAGCGGCCAGGATTTCTTCATGGAGTGCACGCGCAACATCCTCGAGGTCGTCTATCGTGACGATCAAGAGCGGGTTGCCGCCGCCTTGGGCAAAGACGACCTGCTGGCCATGTTGAACCGCAACGGCGTTTTCACGATGGCGTACCGGCTCGTTATCGACGAGTCGCCCTTGTACTACAGCCTCAAGGCGGTGTGGGCCGACGAGGACGACCGCCGTCATGTCATCATCGGCGTGACCAACGTGGATGCGCAGATCACCGAATCAGAAAAGCTCGAAGCCCAGCGGCGCAGCAGCGTGACGTACGCGAGCATCGTCAAGGCGCTTGCCCTCGACTACATCACCATCTATTACGTCAATGCCGAGACGAACCATTTCATCGAGTACAGCTCCAACGAGCAGTACGGCGATTTGGGCATCGAGAAGAGCGGCGACGAGTTCTTCGAGCTCAGCCGCGAAAACATCGCGCGCGTCGCGCATCCGGACGACGTCGAGATGTTCTTGTCGACGTTCACCAAGGAAAACGTGATGGCCGCGCTCGACCGCGACAAGACGTTTACGCTCACGTACCGCCTCATGTTCGGCGCCGCGTCGAAATACGTTCACCTCAAGGCCACGCGCATGAGCGGTCAGCATGACAGCTACCTCGTCATCGGGGTGAGCGATGTCGACGATCAGATACGCCGCGAGCACGAATACGCGCGTGCGCTGCGCATGGCCAACCAGGATGCGCTGACGGGCGTGAAGAGCATGCATGCTTACATGACCGACGAACGCAAGATCAACCAGTCAATCGAAAGCGGCGAGCAGGTTCCGTTTGCGGTGGCCGTCTGCGATGTTGACCATCTGCGGGAGATCAACGATGCGAAGGGCCATAGCGCAGGCGATCGATACCTGAAGGATGCTTGCATCGTGGTGTGCAACGTGTTCAAGCGCAGCCCCGTGTACCGTACGGGCAGCGACGAGTTCGTCGTGGTGCTGCGCGGGCCCGATTACGACGACCGCGAACGGCTGATGGGGCTGCTCGAGGAGAACAGCAGGGCCCACAGGGATTCCGAAGGCGTTTCCGTAACCGGCGGCATATCCGAGTATCGGCCGGGCGAGGATGCGAGCATGGCATCGGTATTCGAGCGCGCCGATGCGAACATGTACGAGAACAAGAAGCGGATCAAGGCGAGATAGGGAATCGGGCGGTGCGCCCTCGCCCGTACGGGGCGAGGCGCCGTGGCGGAGCAGGTTTTGCTCGCAGGTGCACGCCCCTAACGGATGCATACTTGAAAGGATCAGGTTATGACGCTTGATGATTTGGTGGCATTTGGCGCGAACGTTGAAGAAGGCTTGGGTCGCTGCATGGGAAACGAGGCGTTCTACCTGCGCCTGGTCGAATCCGTAAAAGACGAAAAGGGCTTTGACAATCTGAAAAGCGCCCTTGACGCGGGCAATCTCGGCGAGGCGTTTTCTGCCGCGCATGCGCTGAAGGGCGTGCTGGGCAACTTGTCGCTCACGCCGCTGTACGAGCCTATGTCCGAGATCACCGAGCTCTTGCGCGCCGAGACGCAGATGGACTATTCGGAGCTTCTCGGCACGATCATGGACCTGAGGGACGAGTTCTGCGCCCTGTAGTTGACCGCTATCCGGTCTCTTGCTAATACGTTTTTTTGACTGCCCGCCCGGCCTCGGCTGGAGACGGGGTCGTTCGCTTGGCTTTGGCGAGCTGTCTGCGTAATTGCACGATGCGGCCAGGCGGTGTAGTATCATACGCTTCTGAAATGGAGGGTATGGTATGGCGGAGAGTTTTGGTGCGCAGGAGACGACGCGGCGCACGTTGCACTATTACTGGCTGGTGACGCGCAAGCATCTGGGGCTGTACGTGGCCATGTTGTTGAGCACGGTGGGCTACATCGCGTTGCTTTCGTACGGCAATCCTTACGTAATGAGCTTGGTCGTGGACCGCATTTCGGCAGAGCCGGTGGCGGCTGACCAGGTGTTTACGGTATTCGGGCCGTACATCGCGGCCTTGCTGCTGATCAACGTGGTGGGGCAGGCGTCGAGCAAGCTTCAGGACTACACGTTGTGGAAGCTCGAGATTGCCGTATCGTACGACCTGGCCAGGATGTGCTTCGATGCGCTTTCCAACCAGTCGATGAGCTTCCATTCCAACCGGTTCGGGGGCACGCTCGTCTCGCAGACGACGAAGTTCATGTCTGCGTACAACCAGCTCATCGAGGGAATAAACTTCCCGTTCATCCCGGTTGTCGTGTCCATCGCGTCGATTTGCGTCGTGCTGGGCCCGCGCGTGCCGGTGTACGTGCTCATTCTCATGGTGCTGCTCCTGGCGTACGCGTGCGTGAGCTACTACATGTACAAGCGCATCCTCAACCTCAACGAGCAGGCTGCCGGCGCGCAGAACCAGCTGTCGGGCGAGCTGGCCGACAGCGTGGCCAACATCTTGGCCGTGAAGACGTACGGGCGCGAGGATTACGAGCGCGGGTTGTTCGACGACTACAATCGCGAGGTCGTGGCGCGGGACAGCAAGCGCATGATGGCGAGCCTCGTGCGCGGCATCGTGACGGCGATCATCGCGGTGGTCATCATGTCGGTCGTCACGGTGTTCATCGCGGGCGGCAACGCCTGGTTCGGCATCACGCCGGGCACGCTGGTCA
>CAMOLA010000005.1 GCA_946618265.1 uncultured Eggerthellaceae bacterium | reverse complement strand
CCACGCACGACCGCGAGATGGTCGACAACATGCGCCGGCGCGTCATCGCGCTCGAACGCGGCCATCTGACGCGCGACCAGCAGAGGGGGGTGTACGGGTTCGATGTCTAGCCTTATCTATTTCTTCAAGCAATCCATCCAGGGCTTTGCCCGCAACCTGTCCACGACTCTCGGTTCCATCGTCACGATCTTCTTGTCGCTGTTCATCATCGGCGTGTTCCTCGTCGGCGCCATCGTCGTCGACAACATCGTCAAGTCCGTCGAGAACGAGGTCTCCATCACCGCATACGTGAAGGACGATGCGACCGAAGACCAGATCAAGGCGGTCCAGGAGTACATCCGCAGCCTCGAAGGCGTCGCCACGGTATCGTTCACCACGAAGGAACAGGCACTCGAGGACTTCCGCAACATGTCTTCGAACGCCGACATCGTCAACGAGCTCGGCGGCAATCCGCTCCCGGCTTCGATCAACGTCGAGCTGTCCGACCCCCAGCTGGTCCAGCAGGTCGCCGACAAGATCGAAACGTATGCCCAGTTCGCCGAAATCGCAGATGAGGAAAATCCCGCCGATTCGCTGAAGTACGGTCAGCGCACGGTCGAGCGCCTGTTCTCGGTGACGAACTACCTGCGCTACATCGGCATCGCGCTCATCGCGTTGCTCGTGTTCATCGCGCTCGTGTTCATCAACAACACGATTCGCCTCGCCATCATGGCCCGCCGCAAGGAAATCGCCATCATGCGCTTGGTGGGCGCGTCAAACGGCTTCATACGCGGCCCGTTCCTCATGGAAGGTGCTCTTCATGCCGTGATCGGCGCGGCGTTGGCAATCGGGTGCATCGAGCTTCTGCGCCGGCTGGCGCTGCCCAAGCTGCAGTCGTCGCTCGCCTTCTTGCCAATCGAAGTCGGCAACGACATGTTCATGATGATTTACCTCATCCTGCTGGTTGCGGGCCTCGTAATCGGCCTGATCGGATCCGCGCTGGCCATGCGCCGCTATCTGAAGGTGTAGCTCGGTCAGCGAGGCTTAACCGATGGCCACACGGGGAAAAAGCCAAAGAATTGCTGCGCGCACGCGTAAAATGCGTGCGCGCAATTATCATCTGATTCGCATATTCGCGGCGATCGTCATCGCCTGCGTCGCGTTCGCTGCTGGTTTCGCCATGCGCGGTTCGACCAGCTTTTTGGCTTCCCTCGGGTTTCCCGAATCGGTGACGGGCGTCGTGCAGAGCGCCGTGACCGACCCAACTGCCTCCGAAAAAGACGTTTACAATGCGCTCTCGGCGCGCGTGGCCGAGGTCGAGGACCTCTTGGCTTCGGACAGCTTGGACACGTATGACCTGAACGATGCGACGGCGAGCGCGCTCGGCGGATTCACGGAGGCTTCCAACGATCCCAACCTGCAGTACTACACGCAAGAGCGCTACACCGAGCTCATGAACTCCCCGAACGAGGGCTATGCAGGCATCGGCGTCTTGTTCTCCGAATATAACGGTCAGGCCTATGCGGTCGACGTGTTCGAGGGCTCGCCTGCTCAGCTCGCCGGCGTTCACGAGGGCGATTTCGTCGTCTCCATCCAAGGAGACGACTCGCAGAAATGGTCGCGAAGCGAAGTCGCGGCCAAGTTGAGCCAGCTGCAGGGGGCCGATGTCATCATCACGTGGCGCCGTCCGGAGACCCTCGAGGCCGATGGCGGCGAGGAGCTCACGACAACGTTGGCGTGTGCGGAATATGATGAGGCAAATGTCACGTCGGAGTTCGACAAGGACCGCAAGGTCGGATACATTCGCGTCAAGCAGCTCACCCAGAACGCCGCCGAGAATGCCCAGAAAGCCGTAAAGAGCCTGACCAAGGAAGGGGCTGGCGCGTTCGTCCTGGATTTGAGGAACAACCCCGGTGGTTACCTGAGCCAGGCCATTTCCCTGGCAAGCCTGTTCATGAGCAGCGGCACGGTCGTCGAAATCCAGACGAAGGACGGCATCGTGGCCAAGACCGCATCGGGTCAACCGGCCACCGACAGCCCCCTCGTCGTCATCGTGAACAAGCACACGGCGGCCGGTGCGGAGGTTGTGGCAGCGGCGTTGAAGGAAAGCCAGCGCGCCGAGGCGATCGTCGGCTCGCCGACGCTCGGCAAGGGGTCGGTCCAGGTGATCAGCAGCTTGTCGTTCGGTGGCGCCCTGCGCTATACGGCGGCCTACTACCTCACGCCAGAGGGACGCGCGATCGATAAGTCCGGCGTGTCGCCGACCGTCACCTACGAAGGCTCCGATACTGGCTTGTCGGTCAAGGAGTACGCCATCGAGCGCGCCGGTTCGCTCGTGGAAGAAGGCTAGTCACGTCTTTGCCGGCCTGGCGTCTCGTCGGTGTTCTTCCTGCCAGAATCTGACGGGAACACCGACGGGGCGCCAGCCGATAAACGGGAGATCATGTCAAGGAATCGATCTAATACGAGAAGGGGGCCGCACAGCTATCCGCGCGGCGTGCTTTCCGTCATGCGGGGCGGGTACGGCTTCGTGCTCACCGCCGAGGGAGAGTTCTTCGTCCCTGCCGATAAGATGAACGGCGCGTTCGACGGCGACCTCGTCGAGGTGTCGCCCGTGCGGCAGGAGCGCTCGCGCAAGGCGCTCGCCCAGGCGGCGCGGTCCGATCGCAAGCGCGAGGCGCGTGTCAAGCGCGTCATCGAGCGGGCTCATGCAGAGCTGGTCGGGCGATACGAAGTAGCCGAACCGTTCGGGATCGTCATTCCCGAGGACCCGCGAATCTCGTACGACATCTTCACGCTGCGGGCCGACAATCCCGATATACCCGATGGTTCCATCGTGCGCGTCGCCATGCTGACCTACCCGAGTCGCAAGGAGGCGGCCACGGGGACCGTTATCGAGGTGCTGGGGGACGAAGACGACGAGCGCTTGCCCATCGATCTCATCGTCGCCCGTCACAAGCTCGAGACGGCGTTTTCCGATGCTTCGATCGCCGAGGCCGCAGCTGCTTCGGTGGACGAGGACGGGGCTCTGGCCCAAGGGTACCGCGACCTGCGCGACCGTTTCGTGTTCACGATCGACCCGGCGGACGCCAGGGACTTCGACGATGCGGTGTCGTTCGATTTCGACGAGCGGCGAAGCATGTGGCGGCTCGGCGTGCACATCGCCGACGTTTCCCACTATGTGCCGTGGGCGAGCGCGGTCGACCTCGATGCGCGCCGCCGTGCGACGAGCGTGTATCTCGTCGATCGGGTTATCCCGATGTTGCCCGAGGCGCTTTCGAATGAGGTGTGCTCCCTCAAGCCCAACGAGGTTCGCCGCACCATGTCGGTCGACATGATGGTGAACGACCGGGGCGAAGTGGTGGACGTCGATGTCTATCCGGCGCTCATCTGCTCGAATGCGCGGCTGACGTACGATCAGGCGCAGGCGATGATCGAGGAGGGGCGCGACGGCGAGCTCGAAGGACGCGTGCGGAGGCTGTCCGCATTGGCCAAGAAGCGCGTCGCCTTGCGCAGTGCGGCTGGCGGGCTTGATTTCGATACGGACGAAGCCAAGGTGCAGCTTGACGCCGCCGGCGTGCCCGTTGGGATCACGTTGAGGCGGCGGACCGATGCGACCCAGCTCATAGAGGAGGCCATGATAGCCGCCAACGAAGCGGTGGCGCGGTTCCTCCGCGACGCTGGCTTCCCCTGCGTGTACCGCGTGCACGACAAGCCTTCGCGCGAGAGCCTCGACGGGCTCGTGCCGGTTCTCCAGGAATTCAATTGGTTCAAAGATGTGCGCGTTGATGCATTCGTCGCGGGCAATCCGCACGTCATCGGCCGCGTGTTGAAGGCATGCGAGCGAAAGGGCGAGGAGACGCTCGTCAAGACTCTCGTGTTGCGCGCCATGAAGCGGGCGGTGTACCGCAGCGAGCTCGGCGGGCATTACGCGCTTGCAAGCGATGCATACGCGCATTTCACCTCGCCGATCAGGCGATATCCCGACCTCGTCGTGCATCGCATGCTGAAGGCCGTGCTGTACGGCAAGCCCCAAAAGTTTGACCAGGAAGTTTCCAATCTTTCCTGGATCAGCGAGCACTCGTCCGAGATGGAGCGCATTGCCGAACGGGCGGCCCGCGAGTCGCAGGAGGCGAAGATTGTCGAGTATCTGGAAGCGCGCGTCGGCGAGGTGTTTTCCGGCACGATTGCGGGTGTTGCCACGTACGGCGTGTTCGTGCGGCTCGATAACACGGCCGAGGGCATGGTTCCCATCGACGATTTGGGCCGCGAGTACTTCGCACTCGACACGGTGCGACATACCTTGACCGGATCGGATACCGGCAAGCAGTTCCGGCTCGGCAAGCGCGTGGCCGTGCGGCTGGTCGAGGCTGACCGCCGGACGCGGGAGCTGCGGTTCAGGTTGGTGTAGGCGAATGGAGTCGCGACTTGTCCGGGCGAGTCGTAGAATGGGCCGTTGAGCTATTCATTGACCCATTTTGTAGATATTTGCATGTGGCGTGGCGTTCGTTCTGCCACAATGGGTTTTCAGATGGTCTTGCGATTCTCCGGTCGGACGGAGTGCGCGCGGAAGTGGTGATGAGATGCGAAACGGCAAATCAGGGCTCGGCATAGTTGCCGTCATTTTGGTGCTCGCGCTTATCGTCGTTGCCGCGCTTGCAGCGATTCTCGTGTTGCGGCCGCCATTTGCCCAGCCGATCATCGCTCTGATCGATCCAGCTGGTCAATCGACGGTCTCGAGCACCGCGGCAGCAGGCGGCTCGTCGGCTGATGCAGCTCCGTTTTCCGCTGTGGGGGATACGACTCCGACGGAGGAACAGGAAGCCGCCGAACAGGACGAATGGGCCAACCAGCACAAGACGCCGCTCATCGGCAGTTGCGGCACGCTTGACCTGAACAGCCCGATACGGCCGAAGGACCTGACGGGCGTGCTGTTCCATCAAGCGTCGAACGCATGGGCGATGACGCTTACCACGAAGCTGCCCGAAGCGGACTACGAAAAGACGGCGGCGAAGCACCAGATTCGCGTCAACAACGAGCAAGAATCGGGGGAGTGGCTCAACGCCGACGCCCTGCATCTATGGCGCACGCAGGACGCCACGCCGATGGACACGTCGATCGACGTGGGCGGTTTGGCGGGAACGACGGTCGTCTCGCCGGTTACCGGGACGGTGATCCTGGTGAGGGATTATATGCTCTACGGCGAGGTGCCCGATATCGAGATTCACATCCAGCCCGACGGATATGACAACTGGGATTGCGTGCTCATCCACACGACGGATCCGCTCGTGAAGGCGGGCGACCGCGTCGAGGGCGGCATCACCGAGATTAGCCACGTGCGCGATATCGAGAAGGATCTCACCGATGTCCAGCTCGGCTTCTTCACGCCCGATGGCGTCGGCGGCAACCACACGCACGTGCAGATGAACAATCGCGACACCGCTGGCTACGCCGATCGCATCAAAGAAGCCATCAAGGTCAAGAAGTCCTAACCGATGCGCCATTGGAACTAACCGAAAGGGAGACTCCCCAATGGTCACTGGCCAAAAGGGAGTCTCCCCTTCGGTCAGTCGATTCTCCGCGCCGGAGCCGCGAGCGAAGAAGGCCGCTCATGCGGCCTTCGTAATGAGTGGTGGAGGCAAGGGGGTTTGCGCGGCGGCGCGTAGCGCCGTGAAAACGATTGATAATCGTTTTCAGCGCAAAGGTCCCGAAGCTTTAGCTGAGGGATATTCTCCGCGCCGGAGCCGCGAGCGAAGAAGGCCGCTCATGCGGCCTTCGTAATGAGTGGTGGAGGCGCGGAGAATCGAACTCCGGTCCATACTGGATCCCTGGTCAGGCTCTACAAGCTTATTCGCTGTTCTGGTTTAAGGGCGTCTAGGCACAGCGACCCGCGTCGACGTCCCGAGTCGGTTCGATCTTAGCGCGCACCATACCGGCTACGTGTGCGCGAGCATTTCCCTAAAATGACATCGCCTCCGGGGCGGGAAAGAACCCGGATTTGACGCGCCGACTTATGTTATGCGGCGAGGGCGTACTGCCCAGTGTAGTTCTTCTTGCCAATTAGTTTTGACAGCACCCCTGTTTAACGTGGAAAGGAGACCACGACCTGCTCCTCACCTCAGACCCACCATGTCGAAACCAGTCGCCCCCGGAAAGCAAGGGGTGAAATCGGCTGCTTCGCGCGCTGCTCGCATGCGAAGAACTGCCGAAATCCGGCTCCACCTTGTCAAAGAGCGCGCAGCTTTGCTGCGGAGTCATCATTATAGTTCGCTCATCGGTCCCGTCAAGCAACGGGTTGATGACGAAAGGGCGTCGGATATCCCCTTGCGCCGTGGAGAGTCTAACGTTGCCGTGTATGCGCAGGGACGCACGTTGGCCTCGTCATAAAAAGGGACTGTCCCCTTTTATGACGCAAACATAGGGAAATACTGGGATTACCAGGTGCGATGTTGGCGATATCTTTTTGCGAGGGTTTACGGGATATTATCCACGTGCTAGGATGTTTAAGCTGAAATGATTCGCCGTGGAAGGGGATTGAATGGGACGGATGGAAGACCTGAAACCGGGTAAGGGCATGAGCGACATGCTGATTGCGTTTCCCGGAACCGATGCGTTCGAAGGGCCTTGGGGGCTGTACAACAAGATGATCGACGGCATACCCGAAGGCGTTCTCGTGCGCGATTACTGCTTGGGCACGCACTGGTCCTACGTCGATTCCGATGCCGGGATGGGCATTGCCTGGACGGCTGGCGGCGGTGCCAAGCGCACTTATAAAGGCGATTTGCGTGGTCGCCAGCTGCGCGAAGTTGCCCAGCTTGCGAAATCGTGGTGTTTCGAGGAGGCGACGCTCGGCATCGCGGCGCTCAATGCCTGGTACTCCCAGCGCGATAAGCTCGATCCGATGGGAGCCCGTTACGACGAGCCGGTCGATTTGCCCGACGGAACGCGCCGCAAGATGGACGCCTTCGAGCTGGAGGCTGACTTCATGAACGGCAAGAACGTCGTCATGGTCGGTCATTTTCCGCATCCCGAGCGTCTGATCGAGCACGGTGCGAACCTCACCGTCCTGGAGCGCAACGTGCGCGACGAGCTCGACACTCCCGATCCGGCATGCGAGTACGTTATTCCCGAGGCGCAGCTCGTGTTCTACACGGGCGTCACGCTGATCAACAAGACGGCGCCGCGCCTGCTGAAGCTCGCGGAGAACGCGCGTACCGTCATGGTCGGCCCGAGCGTGGTCATGTCGCCGGTGCTGTTCGATTACGGCGTTGACAGCCTCTCCGGCAGCGTCGTGGTCGATCCGGAGAAAGTTCGCTTCGCGGTGATGAACGGTGCCGGCCAGTTCTTCGGTGAGGCGCTCAGCATGCTCGCGCTCGATAAGCCCGAGTAACGATTGGCTGCAGGGTAACGGTGCCTTGCGATTTTATTTGGGTCAATTGGAAAGGCGGCTTCCCCTCGGGGTGGAAGCCGCCTTTCTCGTAGGTAGCTTCCGGAAGTTGATGCTCTAGTTAGTCATCCTTTTACGGATGGCCCCTGACTGACCGAAGGGGAGACTCCCCTTCGGTCAGTCGATATATGACCAAACTTCCTGTGCACCTTCGATGGTGACGCGAGAATCGCCCGCCTTCGTGTGCGGACATTTTTTGCCAATTTCGTCACTGTTCATCACGTAATAACACGTTTCGTTTTTATTTCACCTGATAAAAGCTATATAATATTGCATATAAACTAGAAACCAAATAAACTTGTCGAATCAAAGCAATCCAAACGACGGTAGGAAGTCTGGCACATGGATTGTTTTTTTGTTCGAATATGAGCAAACGAGATGTATCGAACGAGGACGAGACGAAACGAAACATGGAGGCAACGCAGGCGAAAATACTCGGCGGGGGAGTCGACGAGGAGCGCGTGAGCCGCGAGGCTGCAGCGCTGTTCGACCTTCGGTTGCCTGTGGGCAAGAAGGCTCTCATCGCTCTTGCGGTCGCCGTGGTGTTCGCGGGGTCGTACTGCCTCGGGCGCTATTCGACCGACGTCGGCCAGATCATGCAAGGGACCTTCGAGGGCGTGACGGTGTTCTTCCTGAACATCCAAGCAGGTTGCACGTGGGATTGGTCGACCATGGATTTTCTGAACCCGGTGTACGCGGCAACCGACGAGAGCCTCGACGCTGCCCTGTTCCACATCCGGCTGCCGCGCGTCGTGGTCGTGCTCCTCGTCGGGGGCGCACTCTCCATGGCGGGCGCGAGCTATCAGGGCATGTTCAAAAACCCGCTCGTTTCGCCCGACCTGCTCGGCGCGAGCGCGGGCGCGAGCTTCGGCGCGTGCCTGGCGATGCTGCTCAACCTGCCCAACGCGTTCATCCAGCTGTTCGCATTCGCGGGCGGCATGGTGGCGGTCGGCATGGTCGTGGGGCTCAACCGGGCCATCCGCGGTGACGCCATGCTCGGGCTCATCCTGGGCGGCATCCTCGTGGGGACGCTCTTCCAGTCGGGCACCTCCATCGTCAAGCTCGTGGCCGACGCCGACGACAAGCTGCCGGCAATCACGTTCTGGCTCATGGGCAGCTTCGCGGGCATCACCTTGACCGATTTCATCGTCATCCTGTTGCCGATGCTCATCGGCTTTGCCCTGCTCATGTCACAGCGCTGGAAGCTCAACGTGCTCTCGTTCGGCGAGGAGGAAGCGCGCAGCCTCGGCATCAACACCGGCAGGACGCGCCTCATCGTGATATTCGCGGCAACGTTGCTGGCATCGTGCTCTGTCGCGGTGGCGGGCATCATCGGTTGGATCGGCCTGGTCGTGCCGCACCTGACGCGCGCCATCGTGGGTCCCAACTACCGGTTGCTGCTGCCCACCACGCTGGCGGTCGGCGCCGTGTTCCTGCTCATCGTGGACGACGTGGCGCGCATGCTGTTCTCGACCGAGATTCCCATCGGCCTGCTCACGTCCATCCTGGGCGTTCCGTTCTTCATCTTCATCTACCGCAAGAACATGCGGGGGTGGTGATCGTGGCCAATCAACGCGATTCGCAAGAAACGGTGCAGGCGCATCAGGTTCCCCTGTCTGCCCCGATGCTGGAAGTGCGCGACCTGCGCGCGGGTTATGGCGACAAGGAAATCGTCCACGGCGTGAGCTTCGACATTCCGCGCGGTCAATTCGTGTGCGTCATCGGGGCAAACGGATGCGGCAAGTCCACGCTGCTCAAGAACCTGCTGGGTTTGGCGAAGCCGTTCGGCGGCTCCGTGCATATCGAGGGCGAGAACATCGACGAAATGGACGAGAAGCAACGCGCCCGCCATTTCGCCTACATCCCGCAGGCGCATACGCCGCCGTTCCCGTTCAAAGTGTCCGACGTGGTCATCCTGGGTCGGACGCCCTACCTCACGGGCATCGCGACGAGCGTGGGCGAACGCGATCAGGTCATTGCGTACCGCGCCATGCAGCAGCTTTCCATCGAGCACTTGGCCGACAAGGTGTACACCGAGCTTTCCGGCGGTCAGCAGCAGCTCGTCCTCATCGCGCGCGCCCTGGCCCAGCAGCCCGACCTGCTGGTCATGGACGAGCCGACGGCGAGCCTCGATTTCGGGAACCAGCAGCTCGTGCTGTCATGCGTGCACGGGCTCTCGCGCATGGGCATGTCGGTGCTCATGGTGACGCACGACCCGGACCATGCGCTGTTCTGCAGCGACCGGGTCATCATGATGGAGGCGGGTCAGGTCATCGGCGACGGGAAGCCGGAAGACATCATCACGACGGAGAACCTCCGCCGAATTTACGGGACGGAATCGTACGTCACGGACGTGACGGTGGCGAGTGGCGAAACGGTGCGCGTCTGCGTGCCGGTCATACGCACGGACAGAGCCGAGAAGCCAGCAACGCTGTGACGTCGGCTTGCCGGATCGAAGGGGGAATGAGGAAATGGCCAACGAGACGACATGCACGAGACGCGCGTTCATGCGCGCCTGTGCGGGCGGACTGCTCGTGACGCTTGCCGGAGGCGTGGCGGCCGGCGGCCTTGCCGGTTGCGGGAGCGTGCAGCAAGTTGCCGATTCGACCATCCTGCACAAGCGCACGGTGACCGACGATGCGGGCCGCGAGTGCGAGATTCCCACGCCCGACCAGATCAAGAAAGTGTTCTTCACCTCGGCGCTCGCCCAGGTCTACATCACGTGCCTATGCCCCGACCTGCTCGGCGGCACGGCCTCGAAGTTCGACGAGCGCCAGCTGAAATACCTGCCCGAGGGCACGAAGGACCTCAAGTACCTGGGCACGCTGCACAACAACGGCGAAATCGACCGCGAGACGCTGCTGAAGGAGGACATCGACATCATGTTCTCGATCAGCGGCATCGAGCTCACGCAGCAGAATATTTCCGAAGCCGAGGATCTCCAGTCGCAGACGAAAAAGCCCTGCCTGCTCGTCGACGGATCGTTCGACAAGATTCCCGCCGCGTTCCGGTTTCTGGGCGACTGCCTGGGACGCGAGCAGCGTGCCGAGGAGCTTGCCACGTTTTGCGGCGAATTTTACGAGCGCGTGCACTCGGTGGTTCAGACGATTCCCGAGGACGAGCGCATCTCGGTGTACTACGCCGAAGGCCCCGAGGGCCTGCAGACCGAACCCGAGACCTCGCAGCACATGCTGGGCTTCCTCGAGGGCGGCGCGAAGTGCGCGGCCAAATGCGAAGAGACCTATGGCGGTGGCATGACCGACGTCTCGCTCGAGCAGGTGCTCAAATGGGACCCGGAGGTCATCATCTCGTGGGACGTCGACACGCGCGGTGGCGCCTTCGACGATATCTGCACCAACAAGAACTGGTCGACCATCAAGGCGGTCAAAGACGGCCGCGTGTACGCCATGCCCAACGAGCCGTGGGCTTGGTGCGACCGTCCCCCGGGAGTTAACCGCCTGATCGGCATCCACTGGGTGGCGAACCTTTTGTACCCGCAGTACTACGACGTCGACATGGTTGACGTGACCGAAGAATACTTCAAGGCGATGTACGGCATCGACGTCGATCGCGACGAGGTCATCAAGATGCTCGGCAATTCGTACACGAAGAAGGCCTAGCGAACATCTGGGGACTGTCCCCAAATGTATACAAGAGGAGCTGAATGAGGCAGGGGCGTCAACATAACGAGCGGATTTGCAGCGGCAGGCGGACGTGGCGCCGCTATGCGCGCACGGTCGCGCATGCGCTCGCGTGCTTCTTCATGGCGTTCGTGCTCGTTCTGGGGCCTGTGCCGCTTATCGTGTTCGCGCAGTTCGATCCGGCGTTCGCCGACGAGGTGGTGGAAGACGAGCAAGAGGCCCTGGACATCGCCGCCGCCGACGAGGTGGAGGCGATCATCGCGTCGCTGCCCGCCCCGTCGCAGATAACCGTCGATGACCGCCCGGCCGTCGACAGCGCGGCGGATGCCTACAACAGCCTGACGCCGAACCAGCAGGCGCTCGTCAGAAACCTCGCCGACCTCAACGCGGCCATCGAAGCCGTCATCGCGGCGGAAGAGGCGCAAGCGCGCGCCGAGGAGGAAGAGCGCATCCGTCAGGAAGAGGAAGAGCGGCTGCGCCAGGAAGAAGAGGAGCGGTTGCGCCGCGAGGAAGAGGAGCGCCAACGTCTCGAGGAGGAAGAACGCCAGCGCCAGGAAGCGGAGCGGCAACAGCAAGAAGGCCAGTCCGGCTACTACGTGAAGACCCTCCTTCTGAAATGGGATAAGCCCGATGATGCGGGCATGACCCATTTCGTGGGCGACAACAGCATCGTGGAAAAAGCCTACCGCCAGATCAAGGTGAACGATTTCGGCGAGACCGTGCAGTTGAACGGCTGGTACCTCTCGAGCGACGACACAGGCGTGGCGTACCAGACGGCCGACGCATCGACCGCCATCGGGTCGTTCGAGCTGGACTGGGCCACGAGCGACGCCGCGATCGCATCGGTGTCGCCTGACGGGCTGGTCACGCCCCATGGCAAGAACGGCACGGTCGTCATCACGGCGACGGTCGGCGACGCGAAGGTCTATCAGGGATCGGCCCCGGTTGCCACGGTGACCATCGTGTTCGACGGCCAGGAGGGCAAGTACGTCAAGAGCGTCGAGATCGTCGACGAAGGCGGCAACAGCATCGGCGAGCGTTGGGGCGGCGTTACCGTGTACAACGGGCAGAACGAATTCCATCAGCTCCATGCGCGCGTCACCTGGTACAACGTGGCCGACGGCTCCGAGACGGTGCAGGAAACCGGCGCGGGTGACTCGTACGACGCCAAGCTGGTCGACACGAGCATCACGTGGAACGTCAGCGCGTCGTCGGCGTTCACGATCAACGAGAACACCGGGCGCCTGAAGACCGGCCAGTATTCGGGCAATGCGTATGTGACCTGCTCGGTCGTGGGAGGCCTCGGCGGCAAGAACGTCGTCGACACCGCCAACGTGCAGCTCGACACGGGCACCTACGAATACAACCCCGCCGATTCGCTCACGCTGAGGGTGGTATGGGAAGAGCGGCCCGACGAGGTGGTGAGCGAGAAAACATATTCGTACGGCGACCTTCTGGGCATGCTTCCCAGCCGCCGCGTGAACGCCACGGTGGCCAACGGGTCGCGTTTCGGCGTGATTACGGCCGAGGGCTTTCTGTTCAAAGACGTGGTCAGTTTGATATCGGTTGCCGATGGCGATGTGCTGCAGTACCGGTTCGGCACGGCGGACGGCTATGACAATCCCGTCTCGTACAATTACCTGTTCGAAAGCGGCCCGCGGTACTACTTCCCCAACTATGACGTGGGATCGCGCGCTGAAGGCGAGATCGTTGCCCCGATCCTGGCCTACAAGAGCGCTTTCGAGTGGAACCGTTCCGAAGCCAATCCGAACGCGAACCTCGACGAGGGCACGCGCTTTCGCCTGGTGTTCGGCTGCCTTGCGTCGGGCGATGCGAACACGTCGTTCCAAATCTACTACATCAACACGATCACGATCGTGCTTGCGGGCGCGCCGTCCACGGGCGGCGGCGGTGGCACTGGCGTGAAAGACCCTTCCGGCACCAATGGCGGTTCGGGCGGCGGCACAGGCGGAGGCGGCGCGGATGGCACCGGCGGCACGGGGCATGGCAAGACGGGCGCCGGTTCGGGCACGACGGGCACCGGCGGCGGCAACAGCGCTGGCAACTTGGATGGCACCGACGGCGATGGCAAGGAAATTGCCGGAGCCGAGCAATCTCGGGGCCAGGCCGAGGATGCGAGTGGCGGCGAAACCGATCGGGCGATTTTGACCGAGGACGCTCCCGAGGGCATGGACGTCGGTTCGGCCAAGCGCTGGCGCGTGTACCAGATGATGAACAAGACCAATTCCGACGTTCCCGACTGGGACGACGAGAACCCCATCTCGCCGTTTGCAGCGCCGCTCGCGCTCGGCACGTTCGCCGTCGGCGCGGGCGCCACGGGAATCGGGTTCAGGCGGCGGTTGAAATGACGACCGGTGCTGTGACGGGAGCTTCGCTCAAAGCCCCGCCATTTTCCATCACGATGGCTTCGAACGATAGAGCATGTCCGGAAACGACGAACGAGGAGTAACGCAAAATGAACTTGGAACTGTACTTGCAGGAAATCATGCGCAACGTGGCATCGTCGCTGATGCTGCCCGTCATGATCGTGCTCGTGTGCCTCATTCTGTTCGCCGTGTACAGCGTGGGTTCGATCCTGGCCGAGTTCGTCTTCGAGCGGCGGCACTTCAAGGCCAACATGCCGCAGGACATCAAGGCCATCAAGGATTCGTCGTATGCGGACCTGCCGCGCACCATCGAGGACACGAAGCTGCTGCGCCGGCAGAAGACGGCGCTGCAAATCCTGGTATCCAACATGGGCCTGCCTGAAGACGACTTGTTCGCGCTCGCGCGCGCCGAGGTCTCGGCGACCGACGCGTGGAACCGGCGCAAGGTTGCGCGCACCGACCTCGTGACCAAGATCGCCCCGATGATGGGCCTGATGTGCACCCTGATCCCGCTCGGCCCCGGCATCGTGGCCATGGGCCAGGGCGAGGTCAACCTGCTGTCCAACTCGCTGCTCGTGGCGTTCGACGGCACGGTCGCCGGCCTCATCGGCGGCGTGGTGTCGATGTGCGTGTCATCGGTGCGCAAGCGCTGGTACGCCAACTACCTCGTGGCCATGGAATCCCTGACGACGTGCATTTTGGAGAAGGCACAGGAAGCGCGCGATGCGGGGATCGTCCTGCCGTACGAGGGCGACATCCGTGCCAAGGCCGATGCGGCCCGTTCTGAGGCGACCCATCCGCTGCGGCGCAGGCGCGATGTCAACGTCGTCGAGCCCGCCATAGCGGCCATGGCCTCGGTGTCCGCGCAGCCGCTTGCGGCATCCGGTGCTGCCAGCGGCTCTTCGCAGCTGAGCTCGTCTGACGTGCGTGCCGCGATGTTTGCGATGCAGGGCGATGCGTCCGCAGGGGCGACGATGGAAGGAGCCATCCGATGAGCGCACGAGATTTCATGGGCGCCGGCTCGCTCGTTTCGAGCGCCTATACGGAAGCCGAAGACGCCGATCCGCGCGTCGGCTTGGTCAACCTGGCCGACGTCATGCTGGTGTTCGCGTGCGGCCTCATGCTGGCGCTCGTGTCGTACTGGAACCTGGACATCGCTCAAATGACCGAGGTGGTGCAGTCCGACGAGCTGGCGGAGGTACAAGGAATCGAGGACATGGAAGACCAGCTGAACGGTGCGGGCGGCAATTCCTTCACCCAGCTCGGCATGGTCTACGAGGATCCGACCACCGGCAAGATGTACATGCTGAAGGAAGACGTCGGCGAAGACGGCGCTGCGGCTAGCGGTCAAGCGGCAAGCGGCGATGCGGCCACGCCGTCGAGCGGCCAGGCGGCAAGCGGCGCCGCGGCTACGCCGTCGGGTGGCCAATAGAATCTGGCAGGTTGACGTAGTAGGTGTCAGGTCGCGCAGGGAAGACGGGAGCGATGAAGATGGAGAAACGAGCCGAGAAACAAGCTAGCAGCCGTGGCGTATTCGCCGGGGCGCTGCATGCGTTCGCGTTGGCGGTTGGACTTGCGTGCATTGTGGCGTGCGCCGGGCTGGCCGCGCCCGTCGCCTACGGCGCTGACGCGGGCTTGCGGGCGGCAGGTCCGCAGGCGGCCGATTACGACACCTCGTGGTACGACGGCAAGGAAAGCCCGTACACCATCGCAGACGTCAAACAGCTCAAGGGCCTTGCATACTTGGTGAACAGTGGCAAAGATGCGTTTGAGGGCAAGGAGATAAGGCTTGCGCCACCTTCTGGTCGAATTGTCTTTATCGATAGCATGAACGCGGTAGATCCTATCGGGTCGGCTGAACATCCATTCAAGGGGACATTCGACGGAAACAGCGCGCCAATCTCCAATCTGAAGCTCAATGTGGGCAATCGTCTCTCCAACATTGGTTTATTTGGCTATGCAGATGGTGGTGCGGCTATCAAGAACGTTACGTTGCAGGGCGGCTCGTTCACCGTGCTCAATTCGGAGAACGGGCGGGTGATTTCTAACGTTGGCGCCATCGCGGGCTATCTCGAGGGCACGCTACAGAGCTGCAGTAGCTCCCTTGATGTTTCCGTCACAAATAACGGAACGGTGCCCGCAAAGAAAGGGGAGACGGCCGAGGAGCTGTGCACAATTACCTACATAGGCGGCCTGGTTGGCCATATTGTGGGCGATATGAGCAGCTGCGTGCGTGACCAATCTGAGCTAAATGTAGAATCGAGTTCGAACGTGACGGAAAACGTGCCCTTTATTGCGGGCTATGTTGGCGGTATTGCTGGGTATCAGGGTGATGAAGCCAATGTCAGTTTCGTTCCCAACTGCGAGAATTGCAGCAATAAGGGTTCCATAGCCATGCGTATTACAGGCAGTGGGGGAATCGACCGGTTTGGCCAAGCCACGTACTCGAAATCGACCATGGTCGGCGGCGTTGTTGGCTACGCTACGGGGAATGTGACGTTGTGTTCGAACACCGCCGTCATCCAGACCGGTGTTGTGCAAGATGGCAAGGTGCAAGCAGGATGGGGTGCAAGCACATGCGGTGGCATTGTGGGGTCATTGCGGGGTCCGACGGTTGCCGAGGCCGCTTCCGCTACGGGAATTGTCGGCTCGAACGAGACCGATCCCGGTTACACCCACTGGACCGAGAGCAATGGCGCAAGCGAACCAGCCACGCTCGTGGTTCAGAAGTGCCAGAACTCGGGCGACGTTACCGGTTTGGCAAGCGTTGCGGGCATTTGCGGCACAACGGGCGCGTTTACGCGCATCGTCGCGAGCGCCAATACGGGCAAAATAGAGGGAACGCGCTGGAACAAGCCATGCCCAGCGGGCATTGTGGGCATTTCGAATGGCGATATCGCATATTGCTATAACCAGGGGCGATGCTTTTCAACCACAGGCGGCGGCTACTATTCGTCAGGCATCGCCGCCCTGCTCACCACCTATAATACGTCGCGTACAGCTGATGCGCTGAAGCTTGACGAGCCGGAGATTTACGGTTGCTATGTTACGGGCAGCATTGGTGGCGCTTTGACAAACTACAAGACGGCGGTTATCGCTGGCGAGAATGACGGATTCATCCATGATAACTGCTTCCTTCCAAATCTAACGGTCGACAAGGTAAAAGACGAAGCGGTGTTCGGCGATTCGAAAGAACACTCACGTATCGTTTCAGAGGGAGGCAATCGGGGCACGCTTGCGAATAACCATGAACTGACGGCCACCGAAATGCGGACCGGTTTGGCCGTGACGTATCTGAACAGGATCAATGCGGTAAGTGACGAGTGGGAGACGAGCTACGTATCCGACGACGGGTCGTTCCCCGTGCTCAAGTGGCAACACAAGGATTTCACCGACCCGGCTAATTTGGACGGCATGGGCATAACGGTGCAGTCGGTTGACAACCCGCCATATTCGGCGGCCAAGGCTCCGATTCCCAGCGTAAAGCTTGTCGCTTCGAATGGTGCCACCTTGTATCAGAATAGGGACTTCAAAGTAGTTGTGCGCGAAGACGCAAAGCAAATGAACACAACGTATGCTGCGGATGTCGAAGGCATCAATGCCTATGTTGGAAAGCTCGATGGGATTGTGAGTTACCAAATAGGCAAGGCGAATATGGGTACGTGCACGGTCTCGGCTGGCTACGTGCTGTTCAATTGGGAACGGCAAGTGCCGACAACTGATCAAGTGGTCGTTCGGGATGATCTGGGCGATGTTGTGGATCCGAGCGAATACGAAGTTGACGTACCGGCAAACGAAGACGAGAATCCCGCAATGAAGGGTGGCAAGTATCACGATTACGTCTACAGCCATGGTGTAGATTACCAGTACGATGTTACGGTGACGGCGGTAGATTCGAGCGAGCATTATACAGGCTCCACGACGCAGCCAGCTTTCCAGATAAAACCAGCATCGTTGTTCTACAGCGTCGAAGACGTCGATGATCCCAACAAGGAAGAATCGGTAGATCTCGGCAATGTTGTATGGAACGGCGAAACGTGGCCGGCAAAGGATGCCATCAAGACCAAGGGTCATGTGAAAATCAAGTATACGGGAGGCGAGATCAAGCCTACGTATGACTCGGTGAAGTTTGCAGGCCGTGAATTGCGTAACGGCACGGGCGTGACTACGTGGTACATGGCCCCTTATAACTACGACTACAAGTATGTGTATGGCAACCCGAATCCCGAGGAAGGCAAGGACGCGAGCGCTACGAGCATTGACGCAACTGGCTCGGGCGAGCGAGAGCTTGCCTGCATGACGATACGCTTCAGCACAAGTGGCAGCTTCGAGAATTACACGAACATGTTTTACGAGATTACGCCGGCGAGCATTTCTGACGACGTAAACGTCGAGGGGATTGAGCCGTCGTACATCTATCCAGGAAAGCCGGTTACCGTGAATCCAGTGCTTACCTATAACGGCATGACGCTTGTCCAGGGGACGGACTACACGTTGAGCTATACCGATAACGACAAGGCCGGCATGGCGAGCGTGACCATTACCGGCAAGGGCAATTACGAAGGGTCGACGACGCGTGTATTTGCCATCAAAACCGCTGATATCGCGCTTGCGACGGCCACTGTAGGAAAGCAAGTATATGATGGTGCTCCGCTTCAGCCCAACCCCCATGTCGTTTACGAGGGGAACGTTTTGAAGAACGGAACGGACTATGCGGTTTCGTACACGAGCAATTCAAAGCCGGGTACCGCAATGGCGACAATTCAAGGCAAGGGAGGCTTCGCTGGGTCGAAGACGATCGAGTTTGCGATTGAAAAAGGCAGCCAAACCCTGAAGGCGTCGAATAAAACGGTCAAGTTGAAGAGCAAGAAACTCAAAGCAAAGAAGCAGACCGTCAATGTTGCGAAGCTGGCAAAGGTGTCTGGCGGTCGTACGAGCGTGACCTATTCGGGCAAAGCAAACAAGAAGTCGGGCAAGTTCAAGGTGTCGAAGAGCGGCGTTCTGACCGTGAAGAAGAAAACGCCAAAGGGCACGTACAAAATCAAAATGGTGGCAAATGCTCAGGCGAATGCCTTCTACAACGCTGCGCCGACCAGGCGATTTACCGTAACCGTCAAAATAAAGTAGCGCCTCGATATCCATCTGGCCCCCATGGCGACAGGTTGCCATGGGGGCAATTCAGGAACGTGGCATTTCCAACGCAAAGGAGGTTTAGTGCATACATTATATAAATAGAAGAATAATTAAGAAGGAAAAGAAGCTAGGAAACGAATAGAAACGAACAAGAACAGAAAGGAATGAATATGGAACGCATGATGCCAAAGCGCATGATTATGTGGTTTGCTGCGCTCGTGGTTGCGTTGCTGGCGGTGCCCGGCGTGGCGTTTGCAAACCCACTTGAGGGCGCAACCATGCCGCAGGAGGACTCCAGCGCCGATACGGCGCCTTGGACGAGCTGGAGCGATGGCGATGTGATCTTCACCGTGAAGTACATGACGAAAGCCGAAGGTCCCGCAACCGTCAAAGAGTTCACCAAAGCCGAAATGATCGAACTAGCGAAAGACAATACCGAGCCGCAGAGCTATGCATTTTCAGGAAAAAATGGCGTTGAGGTTGTAGTGGCGACTCAGTACGTCACGCTCGATCAGCTTCTCAAAGAATTGCGCATCGATCCATCGGATGCAGGCGATTACATCACCATTTCCGACGAGGCGGCAGAAAAGCCCTTTACGAGCGCCGATTACTACGAGTCGATTAGCAGCTCTGCTCGCTACTTCTTTCCAAACTTTTCTTCTGAGGACATGACTAACACTGCAGATATGGTAGCAACCCCAGCCATTGTCGCTTTGGAGTGGGGCTCGGCTAAAAACGTGCAGACGACGGCGGGCGAGGCATACCAGGCCGCGCTGAGCGCATCGCACCATGGGCAGCTTCGTAATCTGTGGGGCAAAACCGCCGACGATTTGAAGAATGGCAATGCTGGTGGTAGGCCCTATGTGACAGGAGCTGCTTCCCTGACTTATGAACAGCGTCCGTTCTCCCTGTACACGCGTACGGGGGCGGGTGAGAAGACGCTTGTTAAGAAATACCTCCAGGGTGATCTCGAAGAACTTGCGACAGACGCAAGTGAGAACGGCCAGGGCTACCTTATGGCGTCGGGGTCGGATTGGTCCGCATTCGCTACCACAAAATACGTCACGTATGAGAAGCTTTTCGAAGATGCAGGTATCACTGCGTCCGAGGACAACGTGTTCGTAGCTGCAGCTTCCGACGGCTTCTCCTCTACGCTTACCTATGATCAGCTTGAGCAAGATGTGAACTTCTATGGTGGTACGACTAAGGCCAATAACGACGAAGGCTATGGTGCTAGCGAGGCCAAGGCAGCTCTTGCGCTTAATTATGCGCAGGTAACGACGATGGAAGGCGATGTCACCGCCTTCCAGGCCGTGCAAGCTGCCGCGCAGGGTGAGCTCAAGACCCAGTATCGTACGTTCATCGGCGTTTCCAAGGAGCATTACGACGCACGCGAAGCGCGCGGAAATCGCTTTGCTACTGGTCCTGTCGAGTTGTCTGTCGTGACCGTGAAAGACATTGCCAGCGATGACGTAGCTGTCGATGGCGTCAAGTCCGCTTATGATTTCACGGGCGAAGCGATTGAGCCGGCAGTAACCGTCAGCGATGGCAGCGCTACGTTGAGCGCCGTGAACAAGAAGGGCGTCGGCGACTACGCGATTTCGTATGAAGCGAACAGGAATGCTGGCACGGGCAAGGTCGTTATCGAGGGCAAGAACAGCTACAAGGGTAAGAAGGAAGTCGAGTTCGCAATCAACGCAGCCGATTTGTCGAATGCGAAGGTGGAGCTCGCCAACACAAGCGCCGTTTACACAGGTGCCGCTCAGCAGGGTGCGGTAAAGTCTGTTGTTCTGAACGGCATTTCGTTGGTTGAGGGCACCGACTACGAAGTGTCTGCTGTATCCGGTAAAAATGCCGGCTCCTACGCAGTGACCGTAAAAGGCAAGGACAACTGCACTGGTTCGGCTTCCGCCACCTTCACCATCACCAAGGCCAACCAGACGGTCGTTGCCAAGAACAAGAACGCCGGCAAGCTGAAGGCCAAGAAGCTGAAGAAGATGGCGCAGACCATCAAGGCCGCCAAGGTCGTGAAGGGCAATTCCGCCAAGACGGCGCTGACCTACAAGCTGAAGAAGGCCAACAAGTCCAAGGCCAAGTTCAAGGTTGCCGCCAACGGCAAGATCACGGTGAAGAAGAAGCTCAAGAAGGGCGCGTACAAGCTGACGATCACCGCATCGGCCGCAGCCAACGCCAACTACAACGCGGCGTCCAAGGACTTCGTGGTCACCATCAAGGTGAAGTAGTTATTCTGGCAAGGACACCGACGAAATGTCAGGCGTGGTGTGACGAAACGTGATGAAGCACGCTGTCGATTGTGAATTGGGGGCCTTGCGCACGCAGCCCCCCTTTTGCAGGCGCATACTATCGTTGTCCGAAGGAAAAGGGCCGGCAAGGTCGGCCGACGAAGAAAGGAAGCACATCATGAAGATCAGCGCACGCAACCAGATCAAGGGCACCGTCAAGTCCGTCAAGGAAGGCGCCGTCAACGCCGTCGTCACCATCTGCCGCGGCAACCACAATCCCATCAAGGCCGACATCACCATGGAGGCCGTGAAGGACCTCGGCCTCGAGGAAGGCAAGGAGTGCTACGCGGTCATCAAGGCCACCAACGTCATGTTCGCCACGAAGAAAATCGCCGGCATCTCGGCCCGCAACCAGATCGAGGGCACTGTCGTCGCCGTCAAGGAAGGCGCCGTCAACGGCCATGTGACCATCGAGGACGCCGACGGCACGCGCATCTCCGGCTCCATCACCAACGAGTCCATCGAGGACCTCGGCCTGGTCGAGGGCGGCAAGGCCGTCGCCATCGTCAAGGCCACCGACGTGCTGGTCGCCGTCGACTAATTTTCGAAAACGGCCAAAAGGGGAGGCTCCCCAAATGGATAGTAACTGCCCGCTTCGGCGGGCAGCTTTTGTTTGGCCCGATCACCTGACAGATTCTCCGATGAAGTGTCAGGTGCGGAGAATCATCCTCTCGGCACGTTTGGGTTGAGACGCGATGCGTCGAAAGGCTTGAAGCGGTCGCTTCCGACGCGAACGTTGCGTTGTGCTGCTTGGCAGAGGCCGCGCACGCGCGGGATGAGAAGGCTTGCGAGCTGGTCAATGCCCTCGCAGGATGCGAATTCGTCAATGGTTGTCTCGATGTTGGCCATTACGCGTTCCGCCAACACGTCCACGCGGTTCTCGAGCAATTCCTGGTCAAGTCCGTGCATGCTCGAGAACTTTGCAAGCGACGCCTTGCGAAGCCAGCCTACGCGGTTCTCTCCTCCTATCGACATGGCAAGCCGGTACACTGTTCCCTTCTTCATGTAGGGCATAATGCTCGCGATGTCGTACAACGGGGCCATGCGGTACAGCCCCTTGGTCGTATGGAGCAGCGAGTAGTTTTTGGCGTGCGCATCGGTTGCTGCCAGGAGGTAGTTGAAAACGAGCGCATCGAAGAAGAGCTTTTTGCCTCGTCCCGTGCTGTCTCCGTCAACAAGGTTAATCGCTGCGGCAGAGGTCGGCCCCCCATCTGCTGCGTACTTCTTTTCGGGAACGACGCCGAGGGCTTGGCAGAAGTCCTCCTGGTGGATGCGAAACACCGATCCTCCTTCTAGAGTGACTCGATCGTATCTTTCGATGACGATGGCCTCGTATCCGTCGAACGAATGCAAGCTCACATTCGCAGTTGGCAGGCCCACGCGCTTCGCCAGTCTCATGCAGACGCATTCGTCAAGGGCTTGGGAATCGAGCCAGGATACGCCAGGCTTCACGATGACGTTCGATGCGGCATTCCCCAGGCATGTATACCATTTTCCGTCAAACGCCCTGAGCGCGATTTTGCCCTGGTTCCCGCCGAGTGACCAGCGCTCGCCCGGCTCCATCCAGCGGGATGCCGCGTTGCGGCGTTCTGCACCAGCGATCTTTTCCAAGCGAGCTCTCACTTGCGCGGGAGTCGCCTCCGCATATCCCGACTCGCGTTCCAAGAGGTCGAGCGAGTCTTCGCTAAGCACTTGGACGGCCCCTGGGAGATCAAGGCCGAAAACTCTGAGCAGGCCGAACACGCTGTTGGGGCCGCATTCTGCGATGGCTGCCATGCCACGTCGAACATCCAAGCTGTCTGGCAGCAGACCGGCGAACCAGGCGTGGACGCGGCGCCCCCAGAATTCCCGCCCTTCGACCGGCATGCTCACCGACAAGTCTGGGCCTTCGTAGTCTGGTCTGTAGACGAAACCAAGCTTGCCGTCGGGGTCGCAGTAAAGCGTTCCGGCATTGCGGTCAGCTACGAGTACATGGAGCATTTTGGGCGTTACCATTCATCCTCGCTTCCGAAGTACTTGTCGTCCAAATAACCCTCGAGGTCGAATGGCTCTTCGGAAAGAGGCGTGTCCCGTAAGCCAAATTCCAATACGAGATCGTAGTTCAGGGCGTTCAGCACCGACAAGAGCGTGCTTGACGCTACGCTGCCGCCCAAACCCCCTTCGATGCGGGCTATGGTCTGTCGTACCACGTTTGCGCTCCGAGCAACATCGCTCTGGCTCAGTTTCAGCTCTTTGCGCCTCAACGTCACTTTCATGCCTATGTCTTGGAAATCAAGCATTATACATTCCTTGTTAAAAAAAATTTACATATACAAAATATAGCAGTTTATATGCATGTTAATACCGATAACGATGTAATAAAAAAATTACAAGAATAGTAACACGTCGATTGGCGGACTGAAGATTTGCGGACGCGAGCGGCAAGGCCGTCGGATGCGCGAGTGACGAGGCTGGCAAACTATGCGGCGCCAGAGCAAACTGGTAGGGTTGGCCATGATGGGAGGATTTGAGCATAGCCTCGTGGAAGGGTTTTCGAGCGTTGGAACGTTTCGTGTTTCCTGGTTCGCCGGCCAGATAGGATATAGTATCCTTTCAGATGAATAAGAAAGCATTGTGGCCGCGATTCCCCCGTGGTCTTTGGAAGAAAGGGTGCGTGTATGCGCGATCATTCTCAGCATATCCAGGTGACGAAGGAGCAGGCGGTCGAAGCCATCCTCGGCTCCTGCCAGTTCGATCCGGCAATCGAGGTCGTACCCATCGATCAGGCAATCGGACGCGTGCTGGCGGAAGACGCCGTGGCGCAGCTCGACATGCCCAATGCGCTGACGTGCGGGCTCGATTCGATTGCCGTGCATTGGGCGGATTTCGCGGCACTCGACGGCGGCGTGCCCGATACGAGCGCATGGGTGCGCGGCGTCGATTGGGAGTTCGCCAACACGGGCGTTGCCATGCCAGAGGGGTTCGACACGGCCATCGTCATCGAGCATGTGAAGGTGAGCGATGACAACCAGCATGTCGAAATCGAGGCCGCGCCCTCGGCCCAGTTCGCGGGAACGCGCCCGGCTGGCAGCAAGTTCCACGCGGGCGATGTGCTGGTCGAAGCGGGTACGGTGATCACGCCGCTTCTGGCGGCGCATATCGCGAGCGGCAACAACGCCGAGGTGCCCGTCGTCGTCAAGCCCAAGGTCGCCTTCCTTCCCACGGGCAACGAACTCGTGCCCGTTGGCGGCGAGATTCCGCTCGGCCGCAACATCGAGACGAACAGCTTGCTCATGAAGGGCAAGATCGAGCAGTGGGGTGGCGAGGCGCTGCTGTATCCCATCACGCCCGACGACCCCGAGGCCATCGAGGCGGCCCTGCGCAAGGCGGCGACCGAAGCCGACATCGTGGTGCTGAATGCTGGCTCTTCCAAGGGCAGCGACGACTGGTCGCTCGAGATCTTGGAGCGCATCGGGGAGGTGCTCTACCATCAGACCAACCACGGGCCCGGCCATCACAGCTCGTGCTCGGTGCTCGACGGCACGCCGGTCATCGGCATCTCGGGCCCTCCGGGTGGCGCGGCGTTCACGACCGATTTCTACCTGCGCCCCGCCATGCAGAAGTTCCTGGGCCAGGAGCCGCAGCCCGCGCGCATCGAGGTGCGCCTTGCCGAAGCGTTTGGCAAAGGCGGCCATCCCGGCCCCAAAGGCGGCAAGCCGGCGGCCGAGGCCAAGCCCAAGGGCGAGGCGCGTCCGCGCGAAGCTGGCCCGTTCTTCGGCATCAAGCAGGTCGTGTTGCGCATGGGCGCCGATGGCGTGATCGAAGCCGTGCCTACGTCGTCGACCCATCCCGGTCCCGTCGAAGCCGAGGGCGCTTTCGCCTACTACGGCCTGCAGAACGGCCCCGGCATCGAGTCGCCGAAAGCCGGCGACATGATAACCGTGGCCCTGCGCCCCTTCGCGAAATAGCGAACGATCGGAGTGGGACTGTCTCAAAAGGATGCTCGTCGCATGTCGGCAAGCTTTCCGCAGGAGCGTTCATGGTGCCGTCGACAACGGCTGACGGGCGTTCGGCCGGCGCCACAACAAGAAGCCCTGTCGAGTCGGTTGTGGGCCGATAGGTCTTCGAGTTGAAGTTTTCCACAGCCCCACTCGTCGTCTATCATACATTTCGCGAGATTTTCACCAGGCTGTCGATTTCGTGGCAGAAACCTTGTGAAATGTACGATTCCGGACGAGAAAAAGCCCCGGGTTTCGTACATTTGAGGTGAAATTTGCCAGATGGTCGTGCACTTAGCCGCATTTATGCCAGGTTTTGGAGATATTGGCGAATTTGGGCCGAAGTGTACGATTCCGAATTCATGTCGCTCGTGATTCGGCGCGTGGTGATTTAAAAAGCTGGGCGAGCGCGATACTTGCCCAGCTTTCGAATGTCATCCTGAAACAAGGGTTCAAGCGACAACTGCTTTCTTCGCCAGCCACACTGATCGAAGGGGAGGCTCCCTTTCGATCAGTGTTCTAGCGTGAAACAAATACCCTGGAGACCTGTTTCGGTTTACATCATGCCTGCTGACATGATCAGGCCCATGTTGCTGATCAGGCCGAGCACGAAGCCGATGATGGCGCCGATGCCGGCGACCTTCGCGCTCTGCGGCTTGGTGTTTTTCCATACCAGGAACAGAATGAGCCCGACGATGGGGAAGAAGAAGCCGAGCACGCCCCATCCGATACTACCGCTGTCGTTGACGGCCGGCGCGCCGTAGTTTGCCTGCGGTTGCTGGTATCCGGGCTGCTGATACCCGGTTTGCTGCTGACCGTAGTCGGAAGGCGGAATCACTTCGGGCTGAACCACCTGCGGCGCCTCGACGGGCAATGCCGCGCCGCAGTTCGGGCAGAACTTCAGGCCATCCGCGATTTGCTCTCCGCAGTACATGCATGTCGTCATCGCACATCATCTCCTCGGTTGCGTTTTGCAAGCGTCTTCATTGTAGTTGAAAGTGAAGCGTGTCTCCAGGGTAAGGGTGAAACACTACCCTGGGCGGGTTCAGATGGTCATTGCACCTCCGGCCGTCATAAAAGGGGACAGTCCCTTTTTATGACGGCCGCACATTTTTGCCGCCAGCCCACTCATCGTGCGGGCCTTTATCTCCCCTATGAAACAGTCGCCCTGGAGACCCGTTTCACTGGCGGAATACGAAACGTGAAGAGACGCAATGAAATGTGACTAAAAAGCTTTTAATCATGACTATATTTCCTATTGAAAATAACATACAACTAGAATAGTATTTCTTACTGGGTCTGCATGGGGATAGGGAAGCAACGCAACTTGAACGAAACAGCCGCAATTATTGAGCAAAGCTTCAGGGGCTTGCTGGAAACAACTCGGTATCGCAGCATCACGGTCAAGGACGTATGCGAGCATGCCCATGTTTCGCGCAAGACGTTTTACACGTACTTCGATAGCAAGGAGAGCATCATCGAGGCGTCGTTTTCGCGAGATGTCGTCGATCCGGTGCGGTCGCTGTGCGCCATGCTCTCGAACGACGAAGTGCGTGGTATGGGGCAGGCAATTCACGAGCGCATATTCGCGGCGGTGCAGGAGGACGGCGCGTATTACCGTAATCTGGTCGTGCCCATGAGGGGTGTTGACAGCACGTTCGCGTCGGTGGCGACTAAAGCGTTGAGCTCGCTGTATGCAAGGACTCTCGAGCGGGTGGGTCTTTCGGCCGATACGCCGGAAGGGTCGTACATCGCGTACTATTTTGGTTCGTCCCTTGCCTTGATGATCGAGCGGTGGATCTGCGATGGCTTCGCATTGTCCCAGGCGACGATGGCCAAGCTCTACGCCGATATGGCGCTTCCGTTTTGGAACATTCTCTCGGAACGATAGGCGCGTTGCGGTAGGGCGGCCGCCGAAACGCGGTGTCACGTTCCGCAGATGTAACCCAAACGCGCCACAGATGGCAGAGCTGGTAATTGAAAACCCGCTCGTTTAAAAAGTATTCTTCAAATACTACTGTACGGAAATAAAACTAATCTTGCAAAAATACAGCAGATGAGGTCCGCCGAATATCGGACTGCGGGCCTTTCTGCGCGTCTCGAGGGGGAATCGCATGGGCATCAATCGCACGGACGACGTCGGAGCGCAGCGCATCGCAGTCCGGCGCGCTGCATTTATGGCATGTTGCACCGTTCTTGCGCTGATCGTCGGGGCGCTGATTGCATGGGGAAGCCCAGCTGCGGCCTTTGGGGGCGACCTCGCAACGGCTACGACGGCGGATCTCGAGGTGGCAGACGTGTCCGAAGGGCAATCGGGCGGGCGCGCGTGGGACGGGACGGCCGATGTGTCCTGGTACGATTCCGGTAAAACGGCATTCGTGCTCGAAACGCCCGAACAGGTTGCCGGCTTGGCGCTCATCTCATCGGGAAAGGCTGCCGATATCGAGCAGGACACCTTTGCAGGAAAGACGGTCACCCTTGGTGCCGATCTCGTGCTCAACGAAGCAGGGTCATCGCGCAACTGGAAGCCGATCGCCGACATCAACCGCTACGATGGCACCGATTCGTCGAGCGAGACGTTCTTCGACGGGACGTTCGACGGTGCGGGGCATAAAGTCTTCGGCTTGGTCATCGATCCGGGCGATCTTTCGGCGGCAAACAACTATGGCGGATACCAGGCGTTCTTCGGGTCGCTTGGCCCTCATGCGGTCGTGCGTGATTTGGGCGTCGAGAGCGGCAAGGTGATCGGGCGCGTTGCTGCGGGAATTGCTGCCGTCTCTCACGTGTCCGACATGCGCCAGACGCCGCAGATCGTCGGGTGTTACAACAAAGCCGACATCGCGGGCAACGGATCGTCGTCACGCGGGTCGGGTGGCATCTTTGCTGGAGAGGATCAGATGGGGGCCGGGCATTCTGCTACGGTGACCGACGATTATCGTGCGGCGGTGCGGATTTACGACTGCTACAACCAAGGTAGCGTCATATCGACGGGGCCGGCAGGCGGCATCGCGGGGACGGGGAGCGTCCAGATTCGCGGCTGCTACAACTCCGGTTCGATTCGCACGCTCGTGGAGGGGTCGACCCAGACGGGCGCCATCGTTTCCAACCTCTTCGCCAGCGGCTACACGACGGCGGGCGATTTGTCCGCAAACGGGGTTGTGGCCCATTGCTACGCGCTCGATTCCAGCTGCCCGAACCTGTATCGCATCTATGATGCGATACACGATGCGAACGACCCCGCCTTTCCCTCGCAGCTCGGATCGTCGACGACCAAGTTCCTCGAACAGGCCGAGCTGACCGTCGCTTCCGCGCTGATGGGTTCGTCGTTCGAGGACGACTCGCTCACCGATCCAAAAAACGGTCGGTTTCCATTGCTCTATTGGCAGGCGGGTCTTCCCAGGCTCGAGTTGGCGAATGCGCATGTCGTTCCCATTGCCGATCAGAAATACACTTCCAATCCCGTGAAGCCGGCCGTCGAGGTGCGTGCGAGCGAAGGCGGGGCCAAGCTCGTCGAGGGGACCGACTACCTCGTGCGCTACGAAGACAACGTTGATGCGGGTGCGGCGCGCGTCGTGTTGACGGGCGTCGGGCGTTATGCGGGCGAGCACGAAGCCACCTTCCAGATCGTGCAGATCAGCCTGTCCGATTGCGTGATAGAGCCGCTGGGCGGCTATTGGTTCTACGGCGAGCCCGTGACGCCAAAGCTCACCGTGCGCACGCCCTCGGGATCCAAGCTCAAGGAGGGCGAGGACTACGCGGTTTTCTACAAGGATAACGACGCGGCCGGTCGCGCCACGGCGACGATCAAGCCGGTGGGTGCGGGCACCGCGGGCCAGCAGTCGACGACGTTCGTATTGGAGGCAGTATCGACGACGCTGGCAGGCGCGGGAACCGGCGATGACCCGTTCGTCGTTTCGAGCAAGGGCGATCTGCAGTTCGTGTCGCGCATGGTGAACACGGGGGCGGAGAAGGGGCGCTACGCGAACGCCTGTTACCGGCTTTCCGCCGACATCGACGCATCGCCCACTGCCGAGAGCCCCGTTTCCATCGATCCAATCGGGTTGAAGCTCCACCCGTTCGCCGGCACGTTCGATGGCGCCGGCCACACCATCACCGTGGGGTTGTCGCCCAACGTGCTTTCGGATTACATTTTCGAAGACCCGTACGAGAACGGTTGGACGAATCTCGCGCTGTTCTGCTCGACGCCGCGCGGAAACGACGATTACGGGTACGAGTTGGACGATACCGTGACCATCGAGAACTTGACGATCGACGGTTCCGTCGAGAGTCGCGCGTCGGCCTCGGCGTTCCTCGGCGCCGTTTGGGAATCGAACGTCGTGCTGCGGAACTGCACGAACAAGGCCACGGTGAAACGGACGAACACGTTCGCCTCGAACGAGACGGCGGGATTCGTTGCCTACGCCAGTTGGTATTCTCGCATCTCGTTCGAGAATTGCGTGAACGAGGGCAGCGTGTCGGGCGCCTCGGCCGTGGCGGGTTTTGTCGGCGACGCGGCGAGCTCGACGATTTCGTTCAAGGACTGCGTTAACCGGGGCACGATAGCGAGCAGCAACATGGCATCGGGGTTCATCGGCGAATTCCAACCGAACGGCTCTTCGTACAACCGCGCGCACTTCACGATCGAGAACTGCGCCAACGAAGGAGACGTTTCGACGGATTATGTATACGGTGCCGCGGGCGGTTTCCTCGGCGGCATAAACTCGAGCTATTCGACGCTTTCGGATGAGACGTGCACGATCGTCGCGAGCTACAATGCAGGGTCGATTACCGGTTCCGAGGGCGTTGGTGGGATAGTCGGCAAGGTGTACCACACGCCCATCGAGATCAGCGGTTGCTACAACGTGGGCACGGTGACCAACCGCGACGCCGGGGAGCTCGACCGGGCTTCGGGCATCATGGGGTATGCGGCGTACCAGGGTCCCGAGCCGTGGCTGTTTTCGGGCGTGTACAACGCTGGCCAGTTGGTGAACGAGTCCGCTGACGGCGCGAGCTACGACACGGCGGGGATTCTGGGCTGCGCGTTCTACGGGGCGGTCGTCAACGTTCGCGATGCGTTCTACCTCGATACGGCACCCGCCGGCATCGCTGTGACATCGGGTTCTACCTGGACGTCCGGGCCCATCACCGGCGAGGCTGCACACTGGTCGCGCGACGACCTGACGCGCGCGGGCGCGGGCGGCGCTGCCGAGCAGTTGGGTTCGATGTACTTCGACGACGACGTTGCGGCCCCGCGCAACGGCGGCATGCCCGTCCTGTACTGGCAGGCCGGCAAGGAGCGGCGCGACCTTGGGGCGACGTCGATTTCCGTCGAGCCAGTCCCTGCGCAATGTTATTCAGGATACGAGCTGCGCCCACCAGTCGTGGTCGTCGATTCCGATCGCGGCTACACGTTGAAAGAGGGCTCGGATTACTCGCTTTCCTATGAGAACAACGTGGTTGTTGACAGCGTCGCCGTTCCGACCATCACCATCACGGGAAGGGCCTTTTATTACGGGCAGCGCACCACGACGTTCGCGATAGAGCCGATGCCGATTTCGAGTTGCGAGATTGCGGACATCCCCGCTGCGTGGTGCGCGCCTGGTGCAGCTGCCAAGCCGTCCATACGCATCGCGAGGCCGTCGGAATACGTCACGAAGCCCGTTCTCGAAGAAGGTCGCGATTACGATATCGTCGTGACGGGCGCAGACGCAGCGGGCACCGCCACGGTGACCATCACGGGCAAAGGCAACTATACGGGCGTGGAAGCTCGGCAGTTCGACGTGCACGAAGCGTCCGAACGACTTGAGGGGATGGGCTCGAAGGACAATCCCTACCAGCTGTGGACGGCGGCGGACCTCGAGTTGGTCGCGGCGAAGGTAAACGCAGGCGACGTGGCGTACCAGCACGCCTACTATCGTCAGGGGCGCGACATCGATACGGCGGATCCGTTGCCGAGCGACTCCATCGGCACGGCCGCGCATCCGTTCATGGGCTCGTTCGACGGCGCGGGCTTCGCGCTGTCGCGTACGGTCGTCTGCCCGGGTGAGGGCGCAGCCGTGTTCGGCCATGTCGAAAACGCCGTCATCCGCGATGTGACCGTCGAGGGCTCGATCGAGACGACTGATTACTGGAAGGTGTGCACGTCGGGCCTCGTGTCGATGGCGACGGGGTCGCTCCTGATGGAAGATTGCATCAACAAGGCGCACCTGGCCGCCCAGTCGACGTACGTGGGCGGCTTGGTCGGCCGCGTGCAGAGCGCCGAGGGGCACGTGCGGTTGACCCGCTGCGCAAACCTCGCCTCCTTCGGAACGCTGGAATCGGCGAGCCAAAACGGGAATGCGTATCTCGGCGGTCTCGTGGGCTGTCTGGTGGCCTCGGATGCGACGATAGCCGATTGCCACAATGCCGGCTCCCTCGCTGCCGACGAGGAGCTCGGCGGGCTTGTGGGCTATGTCACGTCGGGCGCCAAGCAGACCAAGCTGCACGTCAAGCGCAGCTACAACACGGGCGCAATGTCGACGGGCATCCTGGGCGGCGGCCTTGTCGGCTACGTTTTCGGCAACTCGGACCTGGAGTTGAGCGATTGCTACAGCACGGGCGTCGTCACGGGCCGTGGCCTTATCGACTGCGTCGACGGTGTGGGCGGTTTGGTCGGCGGTCAGGCGGCCGGCGTGATGACGATGACGCGCTGCTACGCCGCTGGGCCGGTGACGGGCAGCCGCGATGGATCAGCTGTCGCGGGTGGCCTCGTGGGCGAGTTGGAAAGCCGCGTTTCGCCCGCGACCATCAGCGCGAGCTTCTATCGTGTAGACGAAGGTGCTTCTATCGGGTCCGTGGGCATCGACTCCGCAGCGAGCATCGACGATGCTTCGCAGGGCGTTGGATCCGAGCAGCTCAAAACCGACGAGACGTTGCGCGTGCTCGGGTTCGCGTTCGGGCCGGACGTGCGCCTCGTCAATTTCGGGTTCCCCATCCTCCCGTCGCAGAAAACGTCGATTGCCGGCTGCATTGCGGGAGTCGTCGCGGAGCAGACGTATACCGGCTATCCAATCGAGCCGGCGATCGGGCTGTTCGACCCCTCGGGGGTCGTGCTGCGCGAAGGGCGCGACTACGCGGTGGCCTATGACGGCAACGTTGATGCGGGCGCCGCCACGATCACCTTCGTTGGCGTGGGCGCGTATACGGGCATGAAGACGTGCACGTTCGAAATCATGCCTGCCGCCATCGAGGATTGCGCGGTTGCCGAAATCGGCGACGTTCCGCTGGGCGACGACGGCGCGGTTCCGTCGTTGCGGCTGACGAATCCGTCGGGCAAGCAGCTCGTCGAGGGCGTCGATTTCGTGGTGAGCTACGCGGGCAACAAGGCGATTGGCACCGCTACGGCGACGATCGTGGGAAAGGGAAACTATGCAGGAGTCCGAGCCGTGACATTCGAGGCGGTTGCGCGGGTTGCCCTTGGCGCCTCCGACGTGGCGCCGATCGAAGATGTCCGCTATACGGGCGAAGCCGTGGAACCGGACCCGGTCGTCACCGTTGCCGGCAAGGAGCTCGTGCGCGGGGTCGACTACGAGGCGCGTTACGAGAACAACGTGGATGCGGGCACCGCATGCGTGGTCGTGACGGGCAAGGGGTTGTACAAAGGCGACGTGCGGGTCGAGTTCGCCATCGTCAAAGAAGACATAGCGAAGGCCACGTTCGATGAAATCGACGAGATCGTGTTCGCGGGCGTTCCCGCAGAGCCTGCGGTCAACGCGCGCATGGGCGCGTCGAAGCTCGAGCGGGGTCGCGATTATGAGGTGACGTATCGGGACAATGCCGAACCGGGACAGGCGACGGCCGTCGTGCGCGGGATGGGCTTGTATGCCGGCACGGCCGAGATTACGTTCGAGATCCGCGAAGCGGCTCTGACTGCCGGCGACGTCTCGCCGATTGGCGATGCGGTGTACACCGGGTCCGCGATCAGGCCCGAGGTCTCGGTCGCGTTCGGTGCGCGCGCTCTCGAGCGCGGCGTCGATTACACCGTGGTGTATGCGAACAACGTGGATGTGGGCACGGCTATTGTCACCGTGGTCGGCAAGGGAATGTATTCTGGGCAAGCCCAGGTGACGTTCCAGATCGAGCCCGCGCCCCTCGCGAAGGTCGCAGTGGGGCAGATTCCCGCGCAGAATTACGCCGGCAAACCGGTCGTTCCCGCCGTCGTCGCGACGTTCAACGGGCAGGCTCTCGTGCCAGGTGTCGATTTCGCCGTATCGTGCGAGAACAACGGCCGTGTGGGGAATGCGGTGGCCGTGCTGGTGGGGCGGGGCAATTTCGCCGGTAGCATGCGCGTCCCGTTCGTCGTCGCGGGCGGAGCCGAAGTCGGCTCGAAGATCGTGGCCCAGATGGGAAAGGGCAAGGCTTCCTTCAGGGTAACGGCGCCGGGTGAAGTGGAGCTCGCGAGCCTGACGGGATTCAAGGGCAGCGCCTTTACGGCGGATGTCGTAAGCGTCGATGGCGTCTCGTATCGGGTTACCGCCGTGAAAGCACGTGCTTTCGTCGGCACGCCGATAACCAAGGTCGTGCTTGGCAAGCACGTGAGGAAAGTCGCCAAGCGCGCTTTCGCGGGCGCCAAGAGCTTGCGCAGCGTCGTGGTAAAGACCAAGAAGCTCAAGAAGGGCTCGGTCAAGGGTTGCTTTGCAGGATCGACGGTGAAGTCCGTGAAGGTGAAGGTGGGCAAGAAATCCGCCAACAAGAAGTTCGTGAAACGGTACCGCAAGACTCTGGGGAAGAAATCGGTGTCGGGCAAGAAAGTGACGGTGAAATAGATGGCGCGGAACAAGGTGCTCGGGGCGATAGCGGCAGTGCTGCTTGCGGCGTGCCTTGCGCCAGGGGCCGCGTTGGCCGATGATGCCGCCCTTGTTGCAGGAGAACAGGCCTTTGGATCAAGCGCGGGCCAGGAAAGCCAGATTGTCGTGGTGTTCAAACCCGGGACGGGGAAGGCGAAAGCCGCGCGTTCGGTCATGTCGGTCGAATCGGTGGAAGGACAAGCCGGTGCTGGCACGCTCGGGGGAAAGCGGTTCGCGCTCGTCGACGTGAAGGAGGGCGCTAACGTGGCCGATACGGCTCGCGCGCTGGCAGACGATCCGTCGGTTGCGTACGTGCAGCCGAATTTCCACTACACGCTCGCCTCGGCCGAAGCCGAGCGTGTCCGCGTGAACGACCCGCTGGTCTCGAGCGAGCGGCAGTGGCACATCGATAGCATCGGCGCCCGTGACGCATGGGAGTACGCGAAAGCCGAGGGCAAGGTAACGGTCGCCGTCATCGACACCGGCATACAGATGAACCATATCGACCTCAAGGACGGGATCGTTGCGCCGTACGACGTGACCGGGGACGCGCGCAGCGACACCACCGCGTCGGTTCCCGACGAGAGCCCGGATGACCGGGATGGGCATGGCACTCATGTGGCGGGCGTCGTCGCGGGCCGCACGAACAACGGCATAGGGATCAGCGGCGTGTCGTACAACGCCAACATCATGCCGATCAGGGTGTTTTACCACAGCAATGCAGCAGGTCAGTCGGTTGCCGACTCGATTGATATCGCCGCCGCTTACGAGTACCTGCTTTCGCGGTCATCGGGCGACATCAATGGTGATGGCAAGCGCGGCACGATTGCCGAGGAATACAACGTGCGCGTTGCCAACATGAGTCTTGGCGGCCTCTGGTCGTCAGGCGAGGCTTTCAGCGACACCGACCAGCTCATCCTCGACATGATTGACAAAGCGGACGACGCTGGCGTGCTCACCGTGTGCGCGGCGGGCAACGACAGCGTGAATTCGCGCCATTTCCCAGGAGATTACGACAAGTGCGTGAGCGTCATCGCGCTCGATGCGGACAACTCGCGTGCGTACTACTCAAACTATGGCCCCGACAAGGATATCGCCGCACCGGGGACCAACATATACAGCACGCTCAACCGCAGCTGGGGGCAGGCGGAAGGCGAGTCGTTCACCGGTCCCGATGGCGCCGACTATTACTATGGTCGCATGAGCGGCACGTCCATGGCGTCCCCGGTCGTCGCGGGCGTCGCGGCGCTCATGTTCGCGTCGAACGGTAACCTCTCTCCCGATCGCGTGAAGCGCGCGCTGTACGAGACCGCAGACGATTTGGGCGATGCCGGTCGCGACGACCAGTTCGGTTGGGGGAAGGTGAATGCCGCCGCAGCCGTGAAGGCAGTGGCCTATACGGCGGTGACGGGCATCGACTGTCTGCCGGAGAGCATCTGCGCCGGCGAGAAGGTCAAGCTCGAGGGAGCCGTTTTGCCGGCTACCGCTTCGCGTACCGGGATTACCTATTCCGTCGTGGACGATGGCGGAACGGGCGCGTACGTGGACGGGGATGAGCTCGTCGCGGCTCGTCCGGGCACGTGCCTATGCCGGGCGACCGTCGTGGGTGGAATCGATTTGGGCACTGACTATTTCCAGGGTTTTGCCGTGCGTGTCGTCGCGACTGATATAGGCGCCATCGATCTCGACGTGACGGGAATCGAGGCGGCGTATTCATACCAGGGGAAGGCCGTCGAGCCCGATCCGGCGCTGGTTTGTGGCGGGCGGGCGCTCGTGCGTGGGGTCGATTACGTGCTTTCCTATCGCGAAAACCTCGACGTCGGAACGGCCCGCGTGATCGTCAGCGGACGCGGAGGATATTGCGGCAAGCGCGTCTTAGAGTTCGAGATCGTCCCGGCTCAGCTATCCGATGCGAAGTTCGGGACGATTTCGGACCGTGCGTACACCGGGCGGGCGCAAATCCCGGGGGTTTTCGCGCGGATGGGGGATCGATTCCTCGTGCCGGGCATCGACTACCAAGCTTCCTATCGAGATAACGTCAATGTGGGAGCGGCGCATGTGACGCTTTCGGGATGCGGCAATTTCCGCGGCACGTATGAAACTGGCTTCGACATCGTGAAATACGATTCGGCTGGCAATCCCGTACGCGAGGTCGCCTCGAAGGCGCCCGCCGCTTCCGCCGCTCGCTTGAGCGTTTCGTCCCGCGTCAAGGCCGTAAAGGCGGGCAAGTTGAAGAAAAAGGCCGCGTCCGTCAAGCCGTTCGCCGTGAAAGGCGCGCGAGGCGCGGTGCGCTTCAAGAAAGTCGGCGGTTCGAAGGTGCTCAAGGTAAAGGCGAAAACCGGCGCGGTCACGGTTGCGAAGGGCGCGAAAAGGGGCGTGTACAAGATTCGCGTGAAGGTGACGAGCGGCGGTTCGGTCACGGTTGCGACTGCGAAGGTTCGCGTCAAGTGATCGATAGCGCGGACATGCTCGCGAAGCTGTTCGCCATTCGAGAGGTTGCAGAATCTGATTGTGTAACCATTAACGGTTACACAATCCGGCGATGACGCGCGGATTGCCGACAGATGGCGAATCTGACCACTGTTTTCCTTCGAGCATGATGAGTATCTTATTATCGAAATAATTGCAAACCCAGATTAAATAACGAAGTGCATAAACGGCGCGGCTGCCGAAACGGCGGCCGCGCCGATGGTTGCAATGGGGCAATCCGAGAGAAGGGAGTTTCTTCAATCATGCAGGTTAACGGTATGGTGATGCACTGTGCGCAGGCAAAGCCGTCGAGGCTCGCGCTCGCATTGGTGCTTTCGCTCATGGCAACGCTGCTTTCCGCATCGGCGGCGCAGGCAGCGTATGCTCTGGAGGTGACGACGGTCGCCAATCCCGCAGAAGGGGGCGTCGTCGTCTCCTATGATTACAATTACGATAGCGAGGCGACGGTATTCGGGTCCGGGGATTCGGTTGCGTTGAAGGCGACGCCGAACAGCGGATACGCCCTCGACTCGATCGTCGTGACCGACGCGGACGGCAACGAGGTCGCCACGCACGAGGACAACTACGGCTCGTACGATGCCGTGTTCAGCATGCCCTCAAGCAACGTCACCGCAACGGCCAACTTCAAGGAATCGGCCGAACCGCCGGCTCCTTCCGATTATGCCATCGACGTTGCGGCGGGGATTGCGGGCGGTTCGGTCAAGGTGACGACGTACGCCGACCAGAACACCCCGATCACGCGTTCGGCGAAAGGTGAGTACGTCTACCTGACGGCCATACCGGACGAGGGCTTCGATTTCGAGTCCATTTCCGTGACTGACGCCGCAGGCAACGAGCTGTCCGGCTCGAATGCCGTTCAGCGCGATACGTGGAATAAGGAAGTCATCGGTTATTACTTCACCATGCCCGCAGGCGACGTCAAGGTTTCGGCCACGTTCGCCGAGAAAGCCGCCGAAAGCAACGAGCTGTCCATTGCGCTGGCTTCGGGTACGCATCAAGGCTCGGGCAAAACCTCTTGGGAGCGGACTGCCGGCGAGGGCGTCACGTTGTACGCGCAGATCCAGAACATGGCCATGGGAGCGACCAAATTGGTCCAGGATGGCTACAGCATGAACGCTTCGGTGACCGAAGCTGATTTCGAGGACTTCGTCGTCAACTGGTACGAGGGCGACTCCGCCACGCCGCTTTCGACGAGCACGCTCGGTTGGAACACGATTATGGACACCCCCAAGTGGCAAACCGACTTCATGTGCGAGATAAGCGACCTGACTCCCGGCACGCATACATATTATGCGCAGGCGAGCTGGAAGCACGAAGGCTATGCAGATGCTGTGTCCGAAAAGATCGCCTTCACCGTCGAGGTGAGCGGCCCTTCCGAGGAGGGCGACTTCAAGCTGACGGTCGACAACGCCATCGAGCATGGCAGCATATCCGCGAAGATTGACCATAACGGCACCGAGCAGGCCGAGAGGTTCAGCGGTGGCGACACGATTACGGTGTCCATTGCGCCGGACGAGGGCTATGTGCTTGACGACCTGATCCTGCAAGACGCCTACGGCTCGTCGATCTGGGGCGTTTATCCCGAGATTTCCGACGACAAGGCGTCGGCCACGATCGCCATCGACCAATGGTGGGCCGACGACGGCAATGCCGACCTCACCATAAGCGCGACGTTCAAGCCCATTCCGCAGGCGTATGCCATCGCGGTCGCGGAATGCGAGCATGGGACGTTCTCGCTGGTCGAGACGAGCGTCGACGAGGGCGAAACCGTGCCGTTCACCGTCGTGCCGGATACGGGCTATGCAATCGTCCAGGATTCCGTCAAGGTGACGGGCGCGGGAGGCGATGTGAAGGTATTCGGGCCGTACAACGACCATGGCTCCTTCACGATGCCGGGCTATGACGTCACGATTTCGGGTGCGTTCGAGAAGGCTTCGTATCTCGTGCAGGTTCCGCCCGTCGACAATGGCTCGGTCGAGGCAAGCGTTGCCAAGGCCGGCATGGACGACGTCGTCGTGCTGACGCCGAAGCCGGCGGAGGGTTTCGCGCTCGACACGCTGACGGTGAAGACCGTGACGGGGGAGCCGCAGCCGGTCGAGCTGACCGAAGCCGACGATGGCTCGTTCAGCTTCACGATGCCGGCTGACATGGTCTACGTCGAGGCAAGCTTTATCGCAGCTGACCAGAAGGCGGCAAACGACTTCGCGTCGACCGTCGCCTCACTGCCCGAATCAGTCGAAAACGATGCTCAGGCGCAAGCCATCGAGGACGCTGCGAAGGCGTTCGATGCGTTGACCGAAGAGCAGAAGGCGCTCGTCAGCCAGGATGCGAAGGACAAGCTCGCCGCTGCTAAGGCGGCCGCCAAGGCCTACGCCGACAAGAAGGCCGCTGACGAAGTCGCCGCCCTCATCGCTGCGCTGCCCGCGGCCGATGCTGCGACGGCCGATACGAAGGCTGTCGCCGACGCGGCCAAGGAGGCGTTCGACGCGTTGACCGACGAGCAGAAGGCGCTGCTTCCGGAAGGTGCCGCCGATACTCTAGCTGCCGTCTCCAAGGCCGCTGATGCCGCCAAGGCTGCGGCCGACGAGGCAGCTGCCGGCAACAAAGGCAGCGACCAGGCCAAGAGCGGCAAGGCGGCTGCCCAGGCGCAGACCATCAAGGCCAAGAACGCCAAGAAAAAGCTCAAGGCCAAGAAGCTGAAGAAGAAGGCTCAGAAGGTCAACGCCGCGAAGATCGCGAAGGTCTCGGGCGCCAAGACTCCGGTCACCTACACGGGCAAGGCCAACAAGAAGGCCAAGTTCTTCAAGGTTTCCAAGAAGGGCGTCATCACCGTCAAGAAGGGCCTCAAGAAGGGGACCTACAAGGTGAAGATGACGGCGACCGCGGCGGCGAGCTCGTCGTACCAGGCGGCAAGCAAGACGTTCACCGTAACCATCAAGGTGAAATAGCAATCAGTTGCCGACGTGCAGGGCGGGGGTCCAATGGGCCCCCGCCTCCGGCGCGTTGAGTGACACGTTGGCGGAAGGCTGTTGTGCCCGCATCGGCGACAGCCCTCCGTCAACGTGTCATGCTGGCGGAAGGAAGCGAATGTGAGCAAGGCAAGAGGGGGATGCGTGGTCGCAGCGATGCTGTGCCTCGCGATGGCGCCGTTTCAGGCGATGGCGGACGAGCCGCCCGAGGGTGACACTTCGGATGGCTACGAGCAGGGCAAGGTCCTCGTCGTGTTCGACGAAGACGCGACCGCGCGCGCTGCGAAGCGGTCGGTGATGGCGGTCGAGTCGGTGGATGCGGATGCAGCGTGCGTGGCGTCGGCGGTTTCGACTCCGGGTGTGCCCGTCAAGATGGCGAAACTCGACGTGGCGGAAGACTCCACGGTCGAGGAGGCGGTAGCCGAGCTGGAGAACCGGCCCGGCGTGGCGTTTGCACAGCCGAATTACCTGTACGAGCTGCTCGACTCGCCTGACGGTGCGGATGCCGCGACGAGCCCGGTTGGGCTGGCGAGCGCGCTGGTTCCCAACGTGGTGGGCACGAACGACCCGTTGCGTTACAAGCAATGGTATTTGAGCAGCATCAACGCGTACAAATCATGGGATATCGCCAAAGCGGAGGGAAAGGTTGCCGTGGCGGTGCTCGACACGGGCATCACGATGAGCCACGTCGATTTGAAGGACCGCATCATAGCACCCTACGACGTGGTGGGGGATGCGCGCACCGACGGCACGGATTCGATTCCCGACGACAGTCCCGATGATGAATCCGGCCATGGCACGCACGTGGCGGGCATCATCGCCGCGCAGGCTGACAACGGGCACGGTACGGTGGGCGTGTCGTACAACGCCAACGTCATGCCGCTCAAGGTGTGCTACTACAGCGATCAGGCCAACAATTACATCACGTCGTCGGAGGACCTTGCGAGCGCATACGCGCATCTGCTGTCGCGCGCGCCGGGCGATGTCAACGGCGACGGGTCGGTGGGAACCTATGCACAGGAATACAACGTGCGGGTTGCCAACATGAGCTTGGGTGCGTTGTGGCAGCCGGGCACGTCCGAGGAGGAGGCGGCCGACAAGGCGGTCACGAACCTCGTCGACCGCGCAGAGCGAGCAGGCATCGTCACCGTATGCGCTGCTGGTAACGAGAGCTCCGATGCGTTGAGCTGGCCGTCTGATTATCCCGCCTGCGTGAGCGTCATCGCGCTCGACAAGTTCGACGGCCGGGCGGGTTATTCGAACTTCGGCGACGCGAAGGACGTCTCGGCGCCCGGATCCGACATGTTCAGCACGGTGCCGTTGTCCTATGCGGAGTCGGGCACGACCGTGCGCGATGCCGAGGGCAATCTTAACTGCTACGCCGAGCTTTCGGGCACGTCGATGGCGTCCCCGGTGGTCGCGGGCGTGTTCGCCCAGGTGTTTGCCGCAAATGCCGATTTGACGCCGGCCGAGGCGAAAGACATCGTGTACTCCACCGCGGTCGATCTCGGCGATGCCGGGTTCGACACGCAGTTCGCCAATGGCAAGGTGGATGCCGAGGCCGCCGCGAAGGCGGCTGCTGGGCTCGCCGATCCGGGTTCGGACGATGATGATCATGGCAAAACGCCCGGTGGCGAGGAAGCCGGCGGCGGCGAACCGACCGGTCCGGTCGATGGTCCCGAGGGAGAGAAGACGCAGCCGGGTTCGGGCGATGCGGCTGATATGCCCGAGAAGGGCGCCGAGGGAGACTCCCCGCGCGCCGATGTCGGCACGCTGCATGTGCGGGGGCTTGCCAAGCGGTACGCATGCACGGGTAAGCCGATTACGCCCGAGCTCGTGGTCGTGCTCGGGGATCGCTGGCTGACCAAAGACGTTGACTACACGGTGAGCTACCAGGACAACGTGCAGGTGGGAACCGCCTGGATCACGCTTACGCTGCGCGGTAACTACGCAGGCACGGCGCGGCTTTCGTTCCAGATCGTTGCCGCGAAGGCCTCGTCGAGTTCGCAGTCTTCAGCGTCGATCGCGTTGGTCGGGGGCGTGAAGGCGAAAGGCGCCAAGAAACGCATTGTCGTGAAGTGGCGTGCAGCAGCGTCGGCGGGCGCGAACGGCTACCAGGTGCGCTATTCCACGAAGAAGTCGATGAAGGGCGCGAAGCTCAAGGCCGTGAAGGGCGCGGCCAAGGCCAAGGCGACCATCAAGAAGCTGAAGGGCAAACGCGTCTACTACGTGCAGGTGCGAGCGTACAAGACGGCGGGCGGAGCCAAGGCGTTCGGCCCGTGGTCGAAGGTGCGCAAGGCGAAGACGAGATAACGGAGCGGGGGAGAACATGGAACGGAGAACGATAGGGGCGCGCTTGGCCGCGGTTTCGTGCGCTGTCGCGCTTGTCCTGGGGATGCCGGTCGCGGCAGCCCAGGCAGACGAGCCGGCGCTGGCGGCGGGCGCACAGGCGCCGGCAATCGAGGCGGCGCCTGCGGCTGCGATATGGTCGGGAGATGCGGACACGTCCTGGTACAACGCCGAGGGCGATCGGTTCGAGTTGGCGACAGCCGAACAGGTGGCGGGCCTCGCGCAGATTGCAAACGGCAAGGCCCAGGGCATTGCGAAGGATTCCTTTGAGGGCAAGACGGTCGTGCTCGCCGCAGATATCGCGCTGAACGCGAAGGGCGGCACGCGCGAGTGGGCGCCAATCGGCGATATCAACATCGGCCAGGAGCACGCCACGGCCACCGACATATTCTTCGACGGCACCTTCGATGGCGCAGGCCATAAGGTGGAGGGCCTCTATATACCGAGCTCGTCCGAGAACTATGGCGGCTACCATGCGTTCTTCGGAGCGCTCGGGCCCCATGCCATCGTGCGGAATCTCGGCATCGAGAGCGGCGCTGTCGCCGGCCGCGTGGCGGCAGGCGTCGCTGCGGTTTCGCGCGTGGACAATGCGCATGACATTCCGCAGATCATCGGATGCTACAACAAGGCCAAGATCAACGGCAATGGCGCGACGAGCCGCGGGTCGGCGGGCATCTTCGGAGGCGAGAACCAGAACGGGTCCGAGGGCGTCGGGGCCGGCTACCGCGCAGCCGCTTTTATCGCCAATTGCTACAACATGGGCGACGTCCAGTCGAGCGGGCCGTGCGGCGGCATCGCGGGAACCGGCAGCGTCAAGATGTACGCCTGCTACAATACCGGCGCCATCACGTCGACAACGGGCGGAACCATGCACGGTGCCCTCATGGCGAACCTGTTCAAGAAGGGGTCGGTGACGGCTTCGGGTTTCGAAGGCGCAGGCGAGATCGTCAACTGCTACGCCTACGTTGGAACCGACGAGTGGCTCTACCGCGTGCTCGACGCCGATCACGACCTGAACGATGCGGCGACCGTGACCGACGAGGATTTCTCGAATCCGTACTACACCGATGCTGCGGCGTTCCTTGACGTGCTCGACATGGAGGCCGCAGCCAACGTGCTGGGGTCGTCGTATGCAAACGATAGCGCCGATGCGCCGGTCAACGGCGGCATGCCGCTCCTGTGGTGGCAAGCGGGCAAGGACACGGTCGACTTGTCGACAGGCGTCGTCGAGCAAGTGCCCAACCAGCTCTACACCGGGTCGGCCATCGAGCCGCGCTTGCGCGTCCACGTCGATGATCCCGAAGGGGGATACGATTCGATAGAGCTTAACTACGGGTCCGACTACCGCGTCGAGTTCCTGGACAACGAGAAGGTCGGGGAAGCGTCGGCGACCGTTCGCGGCATCGGCCGTTTCACGGGTTCGATGGCGCCCATCACGTTCAACATCGTGCAAATCGACCTCTCCACTTGCACGATAGACGACATTGCGCCCCAATGGTTCTACGGCGGCGAATCCAAGCCGCCCGTAGTCGTGCGCACGCCCGATGACACGAAGCTCTGGGAAGGCGAGGACTACGCGGTTTCCTATGACGGCAACGATCGGGCTGGCGAGGCCACGGTCACGGTATCTTCGAACGGCGTGTCGACGACCGGCCAGCTCGTCGCCCATTTCCATCTGGTCGAAGCGTCCGATGGCTTGGAGGGCTCAGGTACGGCGGACGATCCCTACCTGCTTTCCAGCAAAGCCGACCTGCAATTCCTCTCGCATGCGGTGCAGGCCGACGAAGGCGCCTACATAGACGCCCATTACCGGCTGACGGGAGATATCGACGCGTCTGCGGTTGACGAAAACGATTTGGGCATCGACCCAATCGGCACGAACCCGCATCCCTTCGCCGGCACGTTCGACGGAGCGGGCCATGCGATCACGCTGCACATGGATGCGGCTAAGCTTTCGAGCTCGCTGAACTTCCAGCCGCTCGTCTACGATTACCTGGGCCTGTTCTCGTGCACGGGGTCGGCACATGTGACGACGATCGAGAATCTGACCATCGAGGGAACCGTGGAAAGCGACGGCCCGGCTGCCGGGTTCATCGGGTCGGCGGTCGACCAGAAGCTCGTGATGCGCAACTGCACGAACAAGGCTTCGGTCACGGCGCGGAAGGGCATCGGCAGCGGCGCAGCGGGGTTCATCGGGGTTGCCGCCGGCACGCTCCTGGACGTGGAGAACTGCGTTAACAAGGGAGTGGTCAAGGGGTCGAGCAACGCGGCTGGCATCGTGGTGTACCTCAACGGCGGATCGGGTGCCCATTCCTTCAAGGGATGCGGAAACGAAGGCGTCGTCAAGGCCTCCGAATCGGCGGGTGGCGTCATCCAGCATTACGCACCGACGTCCCATAGCTCCTTTACGTGCGAAAACTGCTACAACGTCGGCCAGATTACCAGCACCCGGCGCGACGGCGGCGCGGCGGGCGGCATCCTGGGCATGGACCAATCCCCCGACAGGAACGCCGATATCGACAAGCCGTGCTCGTTCATCTCGTGCTACAACGCCGGCACGGTGAGCGGCGGACGCCATGGCGGCGGCATCGCCGGGCAGATCTACACCACGCCCATGAGCTTCAAGGGATGCTACAACACCGGCTCGGTCGCCGATACGGGCGGCATCTTCGGCGCTGGCGGCATCGTGGGCGGCTTGGCGTATCGGAGCGCAGGCTGGACGTTTTCCAGCTGCTATTGCGCCGGCACGGTGACGGGGTCCGATCCTGGCGCCATTCTGGGTTGGAGTTATGCGGGTTCGAGGATCCGGTTCGAGAACTGCTATTACCTCGATACCCTGAAGTCGGGCGCGTCGGACGTGGGCGGCGTGGGCGCCTACAACAAGGCCATGGGAGCCCAGCAACCTGTCGAGTTCGCAGGCGAGGCAACCGCCCTTTCGCAAGGCGAGATGAAGGCGCGCGGCGCGGAAGGCTTCGCGGCACGTCTGGGCTCGATATTCGTCGACGATCACGAAAGCCCGCTCAACGGCGGCTACCCGCTGTGCTATTGGCAGGTAGACGCGTCGAAGAACGACCTTTCGCAAGTCGCCGTCGCAGCCATTTCCGACCAGGAGTACTGCGGGACGCCCATCGCGGTTTCGCTGGACGCGAAGACCGACATCGGGGTGCAGCTCGTGGAGGGCGTCGACTACGAGCTGTCGTACGAAAACAACGTCGAACCCGGTACGGCGACGGTGACGATGACGGGTCTCGGGCGTTTCACGGGCCAGCGCGTGCTCGAGTTCAAGATTGTGGGCGCCGATTTCGCCAAGTGCTCGATTGGCGACATCGCCGACCAGTGGTCGACCGATACGGGCGCGCAGCCCAAGCTCGTGGTGACCAATCCGGCCGGCAACGTGCTTGAAGAGGGCGTCGATTACGCGGTCGAATACGCTGACAACGTGGAGACCGGCACCGCAACGGCCGTAGCGCACGGCAGGGGACATTATTCTGGCGAGAAAACCGTCCAGTTCAAGGTCGTAAAAGCGGCCGATGGTCTGGAGGGCTCGGGAACGCAGGATTCCCCGTACCGCATCGGTTCCGTGCAGGATTTCGCGTACTTCATGACGAAGGTGAACGCCGGCGATGCCGACTACGCGTTCGCCTGCTATGCGCTGGAAGGCGACCTGGATCTGCAGCCGGGCGAAGGGCAGCCCGCCATCGGACCGGTGGGGACTGCGGCCCATCGCTTCTGCGGGCAGTTCGACGGCGCCGGTCACGAAATCGCCCTTCACATCGACGCGCACGAGCCTTATGCCGGCTTGTTCGGCGTCGTCGACGGCGCGACCGTGAAGAACCTGACGACGGCTGGAGAGGCGCTGCAGACGGTCGAGGAAGCGGGGTATGGCGAAGAGACGCTCGGCTGCTCGGCGGCGGTCGTGGGCTATGCGTTCGATGCGCTGCGGCTCGAGAATTGCGTAAACCATGCGCGCGTAAGCTCGAACGGCTCGGCGATCGCGGGACTCGTGGGCATCGTCGACGCTGTCGGCTGTGAAGTGCGAATCGTATCATGCGGTAATGATGGAACGATCGAAACCGACAAGTTCCTCGCTGCGGGTCTCGTGGGCGATGCGCGTGCCTCCAAGCTCGTGGTGCGTGACAGCTTCAACGAAGGCGCGGTGTCAGCGGACAACACGGCGGCAGGCCTCGTGGGCCGCGTGGGTGGAAGCGTTGCCGACAGGACGTCACTGACCGTTTCGGGCAGCTATAACAAAGGCATGGTGAACGGCAAGTACCGCTGCGGTGGCCTTGCGGGCGCCATCTACGCGCACGTGGATGCGGTTGTGCGCAATGCGTACAACACCGCCCCCATCATGTCGTCGCTGCCCGCTGGATTCTCGAATTACCTCGGCGGCGGCATCGGGGCCAACGGTGGCCTGGTGGGCGGCATCAGCGCCAACAGCAGCATAACGATTGACCGGGCCTACAACGCCGGCGTGCTGACCTCGGCCGATTCGACCATGGGGCTCGGCGGCCTGGTGGGCTATGTGGGCGCGGGAGCGAGCGGCGCCACGTTCGCGGACTGCTACTTTGCAGGCGCTTCGCATTCGGTCGGCAACCAGACGCCGGCTTCGAGCGTCCTCGACGGGTCCAAACTCGTGACCGACGCCATGTTGAAGTCGCCCGACATGCCGGCGAGGCTCGGCGGCGAATTCGGGCCAGATGGGTTCGGCGAGAACGGGGGGTATCCCATTATCGGCATCCAGCGCGCCGACGTGTCGTCGTGCCGCGTTGCTCCCGTGCCCGCTCAAGTTTATACGGGCAAGCCAATCGTCCCGGCGCTCGTCGTGTTCGATGCGGCGCATCTGAAGTTCTTGACCGCCGGAGCCGATTACGACCTGGCATGCGAGGACAACCTGGACGTTGGCGGCGCATGCGCGCATGTTGTGGGGGCGGGCGTCTACACGGGCTCGCTTGAAGTGCCGTTCGAGATCGTCAAGGCCAACGTAGCCGACTGCGTCATTGCCCCCATCGCGGATCAGCCGCTCGCGGATTCCGGGGCGCAACCCGCCCTTTCCATAACGAACGAGGCGGGCGTGTCGCTCGTCGCCGGTAAGGACTACGCGGCCACCTACTCTGACAATACGCGGGTAGGGACGGCGCATGTGCTCGTGCGTGGCATGGGCAACTACGAGGGGTCGCAGCGCGCTTCGTTCGCGGTGATCGAACAAACCGACATTTCGAACGCTGCGGTGGTCGAGCCTATTCCCGACCAGGTGTATACGGGCAGTGCCATCGAGCCCGAGGTTTCGGTGATGCTCGACGGCATCCCCATGTTGCGCGATTCCGAGTTCACGGTCTCGTTCGAGGACAACGTCGAGCCGGGTACGGCGCATCTGGTCGTCACTGGCGTCGGGGCGTTCTGCGGCGCGGTCGATACGACGTTCAAGATCGTGGGAGCGGACTTGTCCAAGGCGCATGCCGATCCGATTGCGGACATGGTCTACACGGGCGCGGCGCTCGAGCCCAAGCCCGTTCTGACGCTTGGCGGCCGTACTCTCGAGCTCGGCCGCGACTACGCGCTGTCGTATCGCGACAACGTCAATGCCGGCACGGGTTATGCAATCGCGACGGGGTCGGGCGGCTATGCGGGCACGCTCGAGGTGCCGTTCCTCATCAAGGCGCGTTCGCTCGACATCGTCGTCGAGCCGGGAGATTCGGATGCGAGCGCGTCCGCCCCGCAGGCGGCGCCGGCCAAGTCCGCCAACCCGATGGCCGTGAAGGCCAAGGCCGCCAAGGCGAAGGCCAAGAAGCTCAAGAGGAAGGCCGTCAAGGTGCGCGCCCTCTCCGTGTCGCGGGCCGTCGGCAAGGTCTCGTTCAAGAAGGCGGGAGGGTCCAAGCGCCTCTCCGTCGACAAGAAGAGCGGCAAGGTGAAGGTGAAGAAGGGCACCAAGAAGGGGCTCTACAAGATAAAGGTGCGCGTGAGCGCTGCGGGAGACGCATCCCACGAACCGGCTTCGCGAGTCGTGACCGTCAAGGTCCGCGTGGCGTAGTGGGACATGGTGCTCGGGTAAGCGTTTCAGACTGACCGAAAGGGAGACTCCCTTTCGGTCAGTGCGTCGGGGCGGCGCGCATGGCGACGCGGGGCCGGATGCCGGCTCGGGGGAGATAAAGGCCCGCATGACGTGTTGACCGAAGGCGCAATGGCCGCCTGAACCCGCCCGGCGTCGGCGTTTCGTTCTGGGTGACAAGTTGGAGGAACTGGCATGAACAGGGTAATTCAATCGATTGCGGCGCTTGCTTTGGCGTTGGCGTTTTCGTGCATGGAGGCGGGTGCCGCCCTAGCGTCCGAGCTTGAGCCAGCGGAAGGAGAGGCGGCGTATTTCACCGTGTACGTCCAGGAAGGCGACGACGGGGTGCCGCGCGTGTTCAAGGAGTACACGAAGGCCGAGCTCGAGGCGCTCGCACCCGAAGGCAGGCCGACGGTTTCGGCGCTGTATTGGGAGTCTGCAGGATCGCCGAAGGTTGCTTCGAGCACGCGCTACGTTACCCTTGACGAGCTCGTGCGCGAGGCGGGGGCGTCGGAGTATTTCGACGAATTGACGGGCGTGAAGGCAGTCGACCGCGTGAGCTCGCCGCTCGCCGTGCCGCTCAAGCGCGAGTTGGACGAGTGCTCGAAGTTCTATCCCTATGTGTGCGTGGACGCTGCCGAGACGCTCGACGAAGACGTTCAGCCGGCGCCTGCGGTCATCGCCATCACGTCGGCATCGGAGAAGGTCGGCACCGTGAAGAGCGGGCTGACGTCGGGTTCCGCGCAGGCGTACCTGGAAACCGTGCAGAACCGCAATAATGGAATCCGATTCCTGTGGGGTGTTTCCGAACAACAGCTCGTGGATCGCTCAGCGCGCGGCAATAGGTTGTGGTCCAATATGACTGGCCTGACCTTGATCGCCCACAAGGGCGAAGTGGCCCGCATCGGCGCCATAAAGCCGGTAGCATACACGGGCAAGCCCATCGAGCCGAATCTCGCGGTGACGGGAACCGATGGGGTCAAGCTCGTGTTGGGGCGCGATTACGAAGTCGAGTTCGCCGATAACCAAGAGATCGGGACTGCGACGGTCAAAGTGACGGGCAAGGGAAGCTACGTCGGCTCGGTCACCGCGTCGTTCGCCATTGCGAGCGCGTCCGCCCCGCAGACGGCGCCGGCCAAGTCCGCCAACCCGATGGCCGTGAAGGCCAAGGCCGCCAAGGCGAAGGCCAAGAAGCTCAAGAGGAAGGCCGTCAAGGTGCGCGCCCTCTCCGTGTCGCGGGCCGTCGGCAAGGTCTCGTTCAAGAAGGCGGGAGGGTCCAAGCGCCTCTCCGTCGACAAGAAGAGCGGCAAGGTGAAGGTGAAGAAGGGCACCAAGAAGGGGCTCTACAAGATAAAGGTCCTCGTGAGCGCATCGGGCAATGCGATCTATGCGCCTGCGACCTGCACCGTCTCCGTCAAGGTGCGCGTTCGGTGAAACGGGTTTCCAGGGCGGGTTCAGTCGTCATAAAAGGGACAGTCCCCTTTTATGACGGACACACGTTTTTGCCGCTAGCCCACGCATCATGCGGGCCTTTATCTCCTCCCAGGTCGGCATTCGGCCCGTATCGCCAGGCGCGCCTCTCCAGCGCACTGACCGAAAGGGAGTCTCCCCAACGGTCAGTGACCGAAGGGGAGTCTCCCTTTCGGTCGGTATGAAAGCAGTTGCCCCGGAGATCCGTTTCACTCGCTGTAAGCGTCTAGCAGGGCCTGTTCTCCGGCCTCGTCGGGGCTGATCGGCTGCACGCCGTTCCAGCCTGCTTGCGCAAACCGATCGAGGGCGATGTCGAGCAGTTGTTCCCGCACGATGATGAGCGCATGGGGCGTGCGCGGGGTGGCACCCTGCTCGATGACGCGCATGGCGGACGTGAGCCCTTCGTCGCGGAGCAGCTCGAGGCGCCCGAATTCGTCGACGACGACCAGGCCGCGTCCTTGCTCATCTGGCTGGCCCGCGTCGGCCAGACGCATGGCGAGTTCGTCGAAGTGCGCGTTCACGCGATCGATGGCGTCGTCCTCGATCGCCCAGGCCAGTTGCGCTCGCTGCGCTTGCGTGCATGCCTTGCCCGATGCGTCCTGGGCGGCCAGATCGGCTCGGCGGGCGAACGGGATGACTTCGTGTTGGGGGAGCAGCTCGTTGTCGATGCCCGTCTTCTCGTACGTCACGCCCGATTCGTCGGCGTGCTCGATCCATGTGCCGGGCGCGATGACCCCATAAGGCGTGATCCCGCGGCCCTCAAGTTTCTCAAGCATGCGGCCGAGCCAGCGCGTTTTCCCGATTTGCACGTTTCCCGTGAGAATGAACAGCATGATTATCAACCTCCCAACCACACCATAGCAGACTGCCATGCCGTTCGCCGGGCAATTTGCTCCCTTATGGAAGAATTTATAAATTACAGAAAATAATACTTGACACAAGATAATGAAGCGACTATTTTATTCTCAGGCAAGCGATATAACTACCCTCCCAATGGTTCCCTGTCCTAGCCTCACTCCGAAGATCGGGAGCGTTCACCCCCTCGACGCTCCCGATCAAAGCAAACTCGGAGGTGCCAGCCATACGGCACCTTTATCGAAGGCCCTTGTTGCATCTTTGGGGAGATGCAACAAGGGCCTTTCCCTTTTAGTCATAAAAGGGGACAGTCCCTTTTTATGACGCGAGCGCATAACAAGGGGCTTCTCTTTCTATGGTTCTGGGCAGCCTGGGGGTCACTGACCGACCCGGGAGCCTCTCCTCGGTCAGTTGGCGGGTGTCCTTCGGCATGAAACGTCCGTCCCGGGTTACGAAGCGGTGCGTTTTTTGTCGTTGCCGTTGTGGTCCACGTTGGGCAGGTTGAATAGAGCGTCCGCGTTCGCAATGGGCGATATCAACAAAATTGAAAATAATACTTGACAGAAAATAATATACCGATAATATAACAATCAAGAAATGCGGACTCAATCCCTCTTAGGTCCCCTTTCTCACTCGCTTTGCCGGATCGCACCCCCTCTGCGATCCGGCGTTCTTTTTGGGGCTATCGGTAAAACGCGTTGCTGTTTTGAAGGGCCGCCTCAGTTTGTCCGAGTTTGGGCGGACCGTCCAAACGTATATGAATGTAGTCTGCTTTTTAGCGGATGAGCTACATGCTTATTCTCGGGAAGAATAGCATGAACGTAATCACACTTAAAATGCAGTACAATCATTGGGAAGCTGGGTTCTCGATAGGAGATGGGCGACCATGGTCGTGCCGTACCGACATAGCGCGCAAGCGGGCAAGACGGGCCAAGTGGCTCGCGCTGCAGCCTGCGCAATGGTGTCGCTTGCGCTTGCGGCTGCGCCGTGTGCTGCCTTCGCCGATGACGACGAGGGCGCGTTGGTGCCAGGCCAGATTGCGGATGGCACAGCCAACAGCGCAGAGGCCGCAGAGCCTGCAGAACCGACCGTAGAAAACGTGACGGAAAGCATTAAGGCCATTGCGTTCGAGACGGCCGCTTCGTTCAGCGCGATACCGCCGTTGAGCAGCGGAATCTCCGTCTCGACGCCATCGGATCCGACGTCTGCGTCTGCCTCGAAGCTCAACTCGTCGCCTGTCGGCGCCACCGTGCCCATGCCCGTGTTGCCCAATCCCACGACCGAGGAGTTCATCGCGTCCATCTGCGAACCGGCTCGCGAGATCGGCCAAGAGCGCGGCCTGTATTCATCGGTCATGATCGCGCAGGCCATTCTGGAGTCCGGTTCGGGCAGTTCGGGGCTCTCGAAACCACCCAACAACAACCTCTTCGGCATCAAGGGGTCGTATAAGGGCCAGAGCGCCTACATGCTCACGTCCGAAGACGACGGCTCGGGCGGCAAGTACGACATCATGTCGCATTTCCGGCGGTACCCGTCGGTTCGCGAATCGCTGCAGGACTATGCCGACCTCCTGACGCGCGACATGGCCGACTTCTACGCCCCTGCCTGGAAGGCGAACGCAAAGACCTACGTTCAGGCCTGCGATTACCTGCAGGGCCACTACGCGACCGATACGAGCTACTCGAGCAAGCTGCAGGGCCTCATCCAGTCGTACGATTTGGAGCAATACGATCATCCTGCGGCCAAGCCGGCGCTAACGGCCGCATCAACGAAGTCCAATTCCGGAGAGGCCGTGTTCAAGGTCGTCGACCAGCCCGATCCCGCCGCGATCGTTTCCGGCGCATTGAGCGGGGCGAACAAGATCGGGAGCTCGATGAGCGACGACGTTGCGGCGCAAGCCGCCCTGCGCGACGAGCGGATAATCGCCGAGCAGGCCGAAAGCGTTCCCGACGCGCAGGACGACCAGGAGTCCGGGCCGCTCGATCATCCCGCTACGCAAGGCGCGTTGGCGCTTACGGCCACGGGAGCCGTTGCGGCCGCAATCGGCTGCGGCAGGCGGCTGCTCGCGCTGGCTGCCGCCAAGGGCGTGTTCACCAGTTGGTTCGGCCTTCCGCGCTAGTGCTTGCCGAGGGCGTCGCCTTGTTTGGCGCATGCTGGGCCTTCGGGGCGTCTTCATCGGCGGCGCTGGGTCTTCCCGAGAAAACACCTTGATCGGCGGATGCATTTCGCCATTGCGCTTTCGCATTTTCATCTGCAAGCCAGAAGAAACACCTCGATTGGTCGGTGTGTCTCGCGGCTTTGCACCTTGCGCAGTACTGCACACAATCGCTTATCTACTTTGCCATTAGACCAGATGTTTATCCGTTTAGTTTAAGCATGATTCGGCTTAGAAAATATCTTGTTGCAAATCTAATTTTCCTCAAATATACTAGCATGCATATAACTTAAGGATAAGAATATTGGAGTGGCATGCGGTCGGACGAATTCATGAATGCCGAGGATGTGGCCCGTTATTTGCATCTGGGCAAAAACACGGTTTACCAACTTGCAAAAACGGGCAAACTTGCCTCCTATCACGTTGGTCGCAAACTTAAATTCACGCTCGAAGACGTCGAGGCTTATGTTGCTTCAACCCATCATGCTCCAACCGTCGAGCCTCAGCAAAATGGCGAAGCACGCCCTGTTCGACAAGCGGCGCAAGCTTTGGCCCAAGTGCGGCAACCGGAAACAGAGCCAACCGAAATCCAAGGCGTTTCTGACGCGGCGTCGTTTGGCATGCTCGCGGGTGATCCGTTCGTGATTGCCGGAGGTGATTTCGCGGCCGACATGCTTTCCGGATCTCTGAACGCCGTTGGGGTGCCGTCCAAGCGGTTGGTTCGCGGGAGCTACACCGCGCTTGTGAACCTTTACGCGGGCGATGCCGATGCGGCAGTGGTGCATTTGTACGACCAGATGACCAATTCGTGCAATGTGCCTTACGTCAGAAACCTTGCGCCAGGTGCTTCGGTGGTGGTGTTTCGACTGTATGGGCGCGAGCAGGGGCTCATCGTCAGGCGCGGCAATCCGATGAACCTGGGCTCGTGGGGCTCTCTGTTGCGCGAGGGCGTGCGTCTGGCGAATCGCGAAAAGGGGAGCGGCGCCCGCGTGCTGCTCGACGAGAAGTTGCGCGCTATGGACGCCCGCAGCGAGCAGATTGATGGATATGATACGCATTTTCCCGTTGGTGATACGGCGATTCGGCGCGTGGCGGCCGGCCTGGCCGATGTCGCCATCGGGACCGAGCGGGAGGCGCGCAACGTTGCCGGAGTGCAGTTCGTCGGCCTCCAGTCCGAGTGGGTCGATCTCGTCGTCAGCAAGACGCCAAAGTCCCGCCCTGTCATAAAGCGTCTCAAGAGCGTCATGGAAAGCCGTCGACTGCGCAACGACCTCGCCGCGCTTGCTCCGTGCGACACATCGAAGCTTGGCTCCATCGTGTACGAGTCTTAGATAGCGATCCGTCGGAGGTAGTGCGTCGTCGTTGCGAAACGGTACGAAACGGTACGAAACGTTTTGAACTAATATCAATATATGAATAATAAAAAAATACATGTTTAACAGGAGATATAGAGAGTAAATGTAAGTTGCATGAATAATGCCATCTCCCATTTAACGCGCTGTATAGTTCGGATGCGAAATTACAGGAAAGAACAAAGATGGGAGAACACATGAACGATTACTCGAAGACTCTCGCCCAGATGAAGAAGGCCGGCAAGCTCGTGCGCCTCGCCCAGCGCAAGAACGGCCCCAAGAGCTACAAGCGCGGCCAGGGCAAGCTGCTGCGCGTCCTGCTTGATAACGACGGCGCCACCCAGCGCGAGCTCGTGTCCATTATGGGCATGGATCGCGGCGCGCTGAAGGATATCGTCCGCAAGGCGCAGCGCAATGGCTACGTGTCCATCGAGAAGACCGACGAGAAGAAGGTTTACGCCGTCAAGCTGACCGCCGAGGGCAAGAAGCTCGCCCAGAAGCACGAGGCCGCCCAGGACAAGTCCGCCGAGGCCATCCTCGCGGCGCTTTCCGCCGACGAGCGCGCGCAGCTCGACGCCATCACCGAGAAGCTCATCGTCAACCTGAAGGAATCGGGCGTGTGCGGCAAGAAGAAGGGCCACAAGGTCCACCGCAAGAACAAGCGCCGCCACGGTCGCCGTTAAACTGAAGTCTCAAACGACATCGCAACGAAGAAATTTGAGCAAGAAGGCCAGGTTTTCTGGCCTTCTTTTTTGTTTTACCGCTCGGGGTTGCGTGGTTTTTTAAAACCGTCTACGAGTCGTCAAGAACTTTGGCTTTCGGTGAAGGCCGAATAACGAATGGGGGTCGTTAACGTTAGATGGATACGCGCGCCAGGTGCAGAGATCGTTAAACGAGGTTAGCGTCAGCGCGAGGGCTCTATGGGTTGTCGGCCGCCATGGAGCGAGATCCACCTCCCCTCCATCGCGTCGAATCACGGTTTTCGCGGGTTTGCGCCAAAAAATCGCATTAAATGGTTAACAAGCAGCAAAGAAACGCGAATTCCCTTATTACACGAATCATGCGACCTGGGCAATTGTTATGCAACGAATTCAAATCCGACGGATGCGCTAATACGATTAACCATTTAATGCGATTTTTTGGCGCAAACCCGCGAAAACCGTGATTCGATAACCCGTTGGGCCCGAGGTTTTGCCCTTGAGGCTTAACAGAGTCAAAGAATGATGCTTTTGGGGTTGTTGTTACAGCTTGCTGCTCACGCAAGCGACGCGATCGACTTCGTCGACGTAGAGTTGGCACGGGTGCAGCGGCTGCTGCCCTGATGGCGGGCCTTGCTGGCTGCGCGGGTGGCTCGGGCTCGGGCTCGGCTTCGGCGTCGGCGAGCGCTTCAAGCGCGTCGGCAGAGGCCAGCTCGGCCGCTGCGGTTTCGGGGGCTGCGACCCAGACGATCACCGACCTCGCGGGCGACACCGTGGAGGTGCCGACCGAGATCAACAAGATCGCCGACCTGTGGCATGCGCACAACCAGATCGTGCTGATGCTCGGCGCTGGCCCGAAGCTCGTGGGCACGACCGAGAGCTTCAAGAAGCGTGCCTGGGCCAATGTCGTGTTCCCCGACCTCGCAAACGTCGAGCCACTCGTGACCGGTACCGGCGCCGGCGAGGTGAACTACGAGGAAGCGCTCAAGCTGCAGCCCGACGTCGTGTTCGCATCCGACCCCGACGTGACCGACAATGCGCGCAAGCAGGGCCTGACCACGGTCAACGCCATGTTCCAGGATTACGACGGCCTGCGCAACGACGTCAACCTGACCGCCCAGGTGCTCGGCGCCGAGGCCCAGGACATCGCCAAGGAATGGGAGCAGGTGCTCGATGACAACATCAACCTCGTCGCCGAGCGCATGAAGGACGTCGCCGATGCCGACAAGGTGAAGGTCCTGCATATCGTGCGTCCGGATTCGTTCACGACGGTCGATGGCCTGAACAACATCGTCGACGAGTGGATCAAGCTCGCCGGCGGCGTGAACGCGCTGACCGCCGAGGGCAACATGATCGAGGTCACGATGGAGGACATCGTCAAGGCCGACCCCGAGGTCATCATCATCGGCTCGGGTGCCGCGCAGGCCGTGAAGGACCTCATGGCCGACAGCGCGTGGAGTGGCATCACCGCCGTCAAGAACGGCGCCGTGTACGCCAACCCGAGCGGCGTGTTCGCGTGGGACCGCTATTCCGGAGAGGAGGCCCTGCAGGTCATCTGGGCTGCGAAGAAGCTCAATCCCGACAAGTTCGAGGACATCGACATGGAGCAGGTGACCAAGGGCTTCTACATGCAGTTCTATGGCTACCAGCTTTCCGATGACGAAGTGACCAAGATTCTGAACGGCGAGGATCCCGCGTAACCACGATTTGCGAAAACTGCAAGCGGGCCAGGGTTTCCTGGCCCGCTTTTTTTGCAGGTCGATATCTGGTATCGATTCGTCACGTTTCGTACCAAACCATCATTCTTAGACGCAAAATATTCATTTCGAAAAAAATATATCGAATAGGATATATGACATTGACGATAAATACCAAAGAGAATAATATAGACGCTATCGTTTGGCGAGATGGGTTGTGGGCCCGCTTGCCGAAGAGGGACAATCGAGGGAAGGAATCATATGAAGAAACGCATGCACATCGTGTTCACCGCTGCGTTCGCTGTCGCGTTGGCGGCTGCGTTCGCGCTGGTGGGCTGCTCGTCGGGCAGCTCATCGTCGGCTAGCGCCAGCGCCTCGAGCGCCAGCGCTGCCAGCTCCGCAGCCGCATCCAGCGCTGCAGCCACCGCCGAGGGCACCCAGATCCAGGTCTTCGCAGCCAACTCGCTCGAGAAGGCATTGCCCGAGGTCCAGGCGCTGTACACGGCTGCCCATCCTGACGTCACGTTCGCCGACACCCAGTTCAAGGCTTCGGGCGACCTGGTCACCCAGCTGCAGTCCGACTCCGACGCAGCTGACCTGCTGATCACCGCTTCTGGCGCCACCATGGACAAGGCCGTCGAGAACGGCTCGGTCGACGAGGCGACGCGTGTCGACATGTTCGTGAACGACTTGGTCGTTTGCGCCAAGGAAGGCAGCGACATCAAGGTCGCCAGCCTCGAGGACATCGCGGGCGACTCCGTGAAGTCCTTCGCCATCGGCGAGCCCAACACGGTTCCGGCCGGCAAGTATGCGGTCCAGTCGCTCGAGAGCGCCAAGCTCTGCACGACCGAGACTGATGCCGATGACGTCATCACCGTCACGTGGGCCGACTCCGTCAAGGACAAGGTCAACGATGGCGCCGACAAGGTTGGCACCGTGGCTCAGTACGTATCCGGCGGCCAGGCTGACGTGGGCTTCGTGTACAGCTCCGACATCTACCGCTACGACGGCATCGAAGCCATCTTCACGGTTCCGGCTGACACCCACAAGCCCATCAAGTACCCGGGCGCCGTGACCAAGGATGCCAAGCAGGCTCAGGCCGCTGCCGACTTCCTCAACTTCTGCCTCAACGACACCGAGGCTCAGGCCGTCTTCGCGAAGTACGGCTTCGAGCTTGCCTAATTGAGGTATGCTAGCGCATTAGTGAAAAACGCACACGACAGAGCGTGAATAACGTGGGCGTCGGTCGCGAAGCGGCAGGCGCCCTTCTTTGTGGGGAAATTGGCCTATGGATGTTATGAAAGAATCGCGCGTTTGGATAGCGTGCCTCGCGGTTTTGGCGTGGGTGGTGGCGGGCGCTTTGGCGTTGGCTGTCGCGATGCCATTGGCATGGGCCGACTCCGCTGCCGCGCCCGTCGTCGACGAGTCGGGCGCGAAGCTCGAGGCATCGACGTCCGGTGCCGATTCCGATACCGCGCCGTCCGTCTCGAAAGACGCCGACGCCGCCACGCTTACGTCGTGCGCGTTCGGCATCGGCGAGTTCACGCGCTATAACAAGGGAACGAACAAGGACGTCGGCGGCACGTCGATCGGCTATCGCTATCCCATGCAATCGGCCGATGCCTTCGACGTGGTGACCACCCAGGACTGCTTGTTGGTGTACGTTCCTGCCGGTGTGGCCGAATCGCTGGGGATCGACATTGCCGATCCGGGGTTCCAAAGCGATTTCCTCTCGATGTACGAGGCGATCGACAAGGCGGGATCGATGGGCGGTCAGACCTATGCGCGCCTGCAACTGCCCGCGTACTTCACGAGCAGCACCTCGCTCGTCCATGGCGACTACACGTACCGGTTCGCTGTGGAAGTCGACGGCAGCTACTACGCGTCGATCATGCTCAAGGACTCGGACGACGCGAGCGGCGGCGCTCTGTATTCGGCGACGGGTCAGCTGCGCGCATCCGAAGACGTGCAGGTGGTCGCCGCTGCAGAGGGCTTCGATGCCGTCAAGGAGTTCTTCGCCGAACTGGACTGGAGCCCGCTTTGGGTGTCGCTGCGCACGACCGGCGTGGCCATCCTCGTCATTTTCATCCTGGGGCTCTTGGCCGCTTGGCTCACGCTGCGCGTATCCAACAAGATAAAGGGCGTGCTCGACACCGTGTTCACCATCCCGATGGTGCTGCCGCCGACCGTCTGCGGCTTCTTGTTGCTCATACTGTTCGGCAACCAGAGCTGGACGGGCCAGTGGTTCATCGAGCACGGCATTGACTTGGTGTTCACGTGGCCGGCGGCGGTCATCGCGTGCATCGTCGTGGGCTTCCCCATGATGTACCGCACGGTGCGCGGCGCCTTCGAGAACATCGACGCCAACATGCTCGACGCCGCGCGCACGCTCGGCTGGGGCGAGGGCCGCATCTTCCTGCGAATCATGATGCCGCTGGCTTGGCCTTCCATCGCGGCCGGCACGGTGCTCGCGTTCGCGCGCGCCATGGGCGAGTTCGGGTGCACGCTGTTCTTTGCGGGCAACTATGCGGGCGTCACGCAGACCATTCCCATCGCCATCTACTTCGACTGGATGGGTGGCAAGACCGATGTGGCCATATTCTGGGTGATCGTGGTGATTCTCATATCGTTCCTGGTCATCCTGTTCATCAACATATACTCGTCCCGCACGCAACGCTATCGCAAGAGGCTCGGTGAATAGCCCATGACGGTCGAAGTCAACATCGTGAAGAAGCTGGCCGCCTTCAACCTGGAGGTGGCGTTCACGGCCGAGGACGAAACGCTGGGCCTGCTCGGCGAGAGCGGCTGCGGCAAGTCGATGACCATGCGCTGCATCGCGGGGATCGAACGGCCCGATGCAGGCAGGATCGTGGTGAACGGGGTGACGTACTTCGATTCGTCGAAGGGCATCAACCTCAAGCCCCAGCAGCGCAAGACCGCCCTGCTGTTCCAGAACTACATGCTGTTCCCGCATTTCACGGTGGAGGCCAACATCGCCGCCGGCATTGGCAAGGACGTTTCTTCTGCAGAGAAGCGTCGCATCGTGCAAAGCGAGCTCGAACGGTTCGGCCTCGTGGGGATGGAGAAGCGCTATCCTATGCAGCTATCCGGCGGTCAGCAGCAACGCGTGGCGCTTGCGCGCATGCTGGCTGCGCGGCCGGCCATTCTGATGCTCGACGAGCCGTTCTCGGCTTTGGACTCGCATTTGAAGAGCGTGCTCGAGCAGAACCTCATCAGCCTGTTCGATGCGTTCGACGGGTCCATTCTGTACGTGAGCCACGATATCGACGAAGCCGTGCGGTTCTGCGACCGCATCGCCGTGGTCAGCCAGGGCCAGATTGCCGAAATGGCGATGCCGGACGATTTGGTGCACCATCCGCAATCGCAGGCTGGCCTCAAGCTGTCGGGATGCAAGAACGTGACAGAGGCGCAGCGCATCGACGACTATCATGTTCATGTGCCGCGATGGGGCATCGACGTGGAGTCCGGCCAGGTGGTTCCGGAGGATGTCAAGTACATCGGCATCCGCGCCTTCTACATCGAAGACGCCGAGGGCCCAGGCGTGAACAACTACCGCGTGAGCGTGGCGCGCGCGAGCGATTCGCGATTCGACCGCGCGTTGACGCTGTCGTTCCTCGATCGCCAAAGCGATGAAGAAGCCGTCGGCGCGGATGAAAACGAGATGCGCTTCCTGCATCAGAGCCTGACGCGCCGCGTAGACAAGTTCGTCGTGCCGCCATCGAGAATGCCGAGTGCTGGCGACGAGCTGTGGATTCATCTCCCCAAGGAGCATCTGTACCTGGTGAGCAAGTAGCGTCGGCCGAAACGGGTCTCCAGGGTAAGTGTTTCATCATTCGATGAAACACTTACCCTGGAGACCCGTTTCGGCCGATGAGAAGGTATGAATCGTGACAAGTGGTGATGAAGACAATATATCTCGAAGATTATATATAGCGCAGAATGCGTTTCGCGGGTAAACTCTGTATTCGTGCGAAACGAGGGGGCATTGCTGGAGGCGGCGCGGGGCGCGGTCTCTGAGGGAAGGTGCTGTATGAAGGATGGACACGGCAGGGTTATCGATTACCTGCGCATATCATTGACCGACAGGTGCAATTTCCGCTGCATATACTGCATGCCGGAAGAGGGCGTGTGCCAGATGAGCCACGACGAGATCCTGCGAATCGAGGAGTTCGAGACCATAGTGCGCGTGGCGACGCGCATCGGGATCCGCAGCGTGCGCCTGACGGGCGGCGAGCCGCTCGTGCGCAAGGGCGTCGTGGACTTGGTGGAATCGCTGCACAACATGCCCGGCATCGAGAACATATCGATGACCACTAACGGCGTGCTGCTGCCGCAAATGGCCGCCGACCTGAAGCGCGCGGGCCTCTCGCGCGTGAACATCTCGCTCGACACGCTCGACCCCGATCAGTTCACCGAAGTCACGCGCGTGGGCAAGCTGGAATCGACCATCAAGGGCATCGAAGCCGCGCTCGAGACGGGCTTCAACCCCGTGAAGATCAACGCCGTGACGGTGCGCAGCCTCAACCAGGATTTCCTCGCTTTCGCGAAGCTTTCCATCAATCGGCCGCTGCACGTGCGCTTCATCGAGTACATGCCGGTCGGCGAATCGACGGGTTCGGACGGGACCGGCTGGGGCAAGAAGGACGTCGTCCCAAGCGAGGAGCTGCTCGGCATCATCAACGAGCGAGCCCGCGAGGCGGGCATGCCCGTGCTCGAGCCGCTCGATCGCGACCACGGGCCTTTGGGTTGGGGGCCGGCGCGGTACTTCGCGTTTCCGGGCGCGCAGGGGACGGTAGGCTTCATCTCGCCGCTTTCGCGCCATTTCTGCAGCGAGTGCAATCGTCTGCGCCTGACGGCCGACGGCAAGCTGCGCCCGTGCCTGTTCTCCGACCGCGAGATCGACGTGCGCGCCGCACTGCGCGATGGCGGGGAGGAGGCCGTGTACCGCTGCTTCCTCGAGGCGCTCGACCTGAAGCCCGACGAGCACCACGACAAGATAGGCACCGAGCGCAAGATGTCGCAGATAGGTGGATAATAAAAAACGAGGCCAGCGCTAACTGACCTCGTCTAGTTCATTTGCACCTGCGTTGCCCGCCTACCTTTACTAAACCGGACTTCGCTGGCGCATTCAACATATCATCGAGCTGCGAGAGCAACAAGGAGCATCACATGTCTGACGAGCAACAACTCACCCACATCGACGAGAAGGGCGACGTGCGCATGGTCGACGTTTCGGCCAAGCCCGACACCGAGCGCATCGCCGTGGCCGAAGGCTTCATCGCCATGCATCAGGAGACGCTCGACCTCATCGTCGAGGGCAAGGCGGCCAAGGGCGACGTGCTGGCTTGCGCGCGCGTGGCCGGCGTCATGGCGGCCAAGCAGACCTCGAGCCTCATCCCCATGTGCCATCCGCTGAACATCACGAAGGCCAAGGTGGAATGCGAGCCCGTGCACGCGGGCGAGCGCGAGGACGGTCGCGTGGGCATTCACATCACCACGACCTGCGGCGTCACCGGCAAGACGGGCATCGAGATGGAAGCCCTGACTGCAGCCAGCGTGGCATGCCTGACCGTTTACGACATGTGCAAGGCGGTCGACCGCGGCATGGAGATCACCGACGTGCGCCTGCTGAAGAAGGACGGCGGCAAGACCGGCCTCTGGCTGCGCGATTAACCATTTGGGGACTGTCCCCAAATGGCTTTTTTAAATTAGTGTACATTACTTGATGCGCGCAAAATCTGACCTGGGGTTTTGCGGGCGCGAGGTCAAGTAATGTACACTAAATGCTCTCGGTCATTACGAGCGGGCTGTTCGGAATGCCATTTTGCACCGATGCAAGCAGTGGAAATCATTTCTCTATTCCAGTCGAGAGGGCGAAGCATGGCAAAGCCGCAAATTAAGATGGGCTCCTCTATCACGAATTACCATCAGGTGATAGTGGCGCCGGATGCGTGCCTGTCGCCGTATGCGACCATATGCGGCGATGTGACGATCGGGGAGGGCGCGTCGGTGTTCGCGGGTACGCAGATCCGGGGCGACTGCGAGCCCATCACGGTCGGTGCGCTGACGAACATCCAGGAGAACTCGTGCCTGCACGTGAGCATGGGCAGCAAGCTCACGGTCGGCAACCGCGTGACGGTGGGGCATGGCGTCATCCTGCATGGGTGCACGATCGACGACAACGTGCTCGTCGGCATGGGGTCGACGGTCATGGACGACGCGCATATCGCGAGCAACTGCCTGATCGGGGCAGGGTCGCTCGTCACGCAAGGCAAGGAATTCGAGCCGGGGACGCTCATTATGGGATCGCCCGCCCGCGCCGTGCGCAAACTGACCGAGGAGGAGATCGAGTCGATGATCACCGTGGCGGCGGACGCCTACGCCGAGGTCGCGCGCACCATGCTGGCCGAGGGTCTCATGGAGCATCCTTCTGCAGATATAAACGTATGGCCCTGAGATAACGGATAATGAGCCCTTGCCTTCTGGCCGTCTCCGTTTGGGCTCGTGCTTTGCTAACTTATTCCTGCGTCCCGTCCATTTTACGAATCGTTCATGGAACCGTGCGCTTTCGGGATATAATCTTGTGGTTGGCAAATCCTGTATTCAAACCTACCCCGCCACGAGTACGCCTTCATGAGGAAGAGGTTTTCGTATGCCCCAGCGCATCGGTTTCGATAACGAGAAGTACATCGAGTTGCAGACGTCGCGGATTCGCGAGCGCATCGACCAGTTCGGTGGCAAGCTGTATCTCGAGTTCGGCGGCAAGCTGTTTGACGACTACCATGCGTCGCGCGTGCTTCCCGGTTTCGAGCCCGACACGAAACTGCGCATGCTGAAGAGCATGGTCGACGAAATCGAGATCATTCTCGTCATCAACGCCAACCATATCGAGCACTCCAAGGTGCGCGGCGATTTGGGCATCACCTACGACGAGGACCTGCTGCGCCTCATGGACATCTTCCAGGGTTTGGGCTTCTACATCGGCAGCGTGTGCATCACGCAGTACCGCAACCAGCCCGACGCCGACGCGTTCCGTCAGCGTTTGAGCGAGCTGGGCGTGAAGAGCTACCTGCATTACCCGATCGAGGGCTATCCGTACGACATCGACCACATCGTGAGCGATGAGGGTTATGGGAAAGACGAGTTCATCGAAACGTCGCGCCCGCTCGTCGTCGTGACGGCGCCTGGTCCGGGTTCGGGCAAGATGGCCACCTGCCTCTCGCAGCTCTACCAAGAGCACAAGCGCGGGGTCAACGCTGGCTACGCCAAATTCGAGACGTTCCCCATCTGGAACCTCCCGCTCGACCATCCGGTCAACATCGCCTACGAAGCGGCAACGCTCGACCTTTCCGACGTCAACGCCATCGACCCCTTCCATCTGGAGGCGTATGGCGAGACGACCGTGAACTACAATCGCGACATCGAGATTTATCCGGTGCTCAAGGCCATGCTCGAGAAGATCATGGGCGAAAGCCCCTACAAGTCGCCGACCGACATGGGCGTCAACATGGCCGGCATGGCCATCTGCGATGACGAGGCGTGCCGCGACGCTGCCAACCGCGAGATCGTGCGGCGCTATTTCCAGACGGCGACCGAGGAGAAGCGCACGGGCGTGGGCAAGGAGAACATCGCGAAGGCCGAGATGCTCATGAAGAAGGCGGGCATCGACATCGATCTTTCGCCTGCGCGCGCGGCGGCCCTGGCCAAGGCGGAGGAGTCTGGCGGTCCGGCGGGCGCCATGGAGCTGCCCGATGGGCGCATCATCACGGGCAAGACGTCCACGCTGCTTGGCGCCGCATCGTCGGTGCTGCTCAACGCGTTGAAGGCGCAGGCCGGCATCGATGACGAGCTCTACATCATCTCGGATTTGGCGCTTGAGCCGATCTGCAACCTGCGCACCGAGCAGCTCGGGCACAAGAATCCACGCCTGCATCCGCGCGAGATGCTCATCGCTCTGTCGACGAGTTCGCTGACCAACCCCATGGCCGCAACGGCGATTCAGGCCGCTTCGGAGCTTCGGGGGGCTGACGCGTACTTCTCGATTATCATTCCGACCGATGACGAGCAGCTGTACCGCTCGCTCGGCATCAACGTATGCTGCGAGCCGCGTTACGAGAAGCATCGCTATTACCAAGGATAGCCTGCATCGAGGGTGATAGACATGAAACTGGCGGCCCGCGGGATTCCGCGGGCCGCTTTGCGTTTGGGCCTGTGGCGCGTTGCTGGTGTCCTTGTCGGATTAGAGCGCGAGGATGCCCAGGTGCTCGAGAAGAATCTTGCAGCCGATGAGGATGAGGACGACGCCGCCTGCGATGGCCGACGGCTTTTCCCAACGGCTGCCGAACTGATGGCCGATCGCCACGCCCGCGAACGAGAGCGCGAACGTCGTGACGCCGATGAACAGCACGGGGAAGACGATATCCATCTGGAGAAACGCGAACGTCACGCCTACGGCCAGCGCGTCGATGCTCGTGGCGATAGCCAGCATCACGAGTTCGCGCAGGTCAAGGGATGCATCGGATGCCGCTTCTTCCTCCTCGTCGCCGTGGAGCGCGTCGACGAGCATCTTGCCGCCGATGAAGGCCAGGAGCGCAAACGCGATCCAATGGTCAATCGGTTCGACGATATGAGCGAACTGAGATCCCAGGAGCCAGCCGATTGCCGGCATGAGCGCCTGGAAGCCGCCGAAGAACAGCGCGATGACGAGCGCCTGGCCAATATCCAAGCGTTTCATGCCCAGCCCTTTGCAAATCGCCACCGCGAACGCGTCCATTGACAGTCCCACGGCAACGAGGAACAGCTCGACGAGCCCCACTGGGCCCCCTCTCCAAATACCCCCTGTTTTTGCGGCTCCATACTAGCGCATCTTCCGAAATAACCAAAAGGGGACAGTCCCTTTTTGGTTATTTGATTGTCGTGCGGCTGCGTCGCGCTTCTCTTGGAATATGCTTGCAGGGTATCTATCTGGTGGGCGAGTGGCATGAAAGGACGCGTTCATGGAGTTCAGGTTTGCCAAACCCGGCGATGAGGGGCTGATACTGGAATTCGTGCGCGAGCTTGCCGAATACGAGCGCGCTCCTGAGAAGGTCGTGGCTGACGAGGCGCTGTTGCGCGAGGAGATTTTCGAGAAGCACCATGCCGAGGTGCTGTTCGTGTTGCGCGATGGGGGCGCGGATGTTGCCACGAGTGATGATGCCGGGGATGCTTCCGGCCCACGGGCGGGGCGCGAAGTTGGGTTCGCGCTGTTCTTCCACAACTTTTCGACGTGGCTGGGGCGCGCGGGCATCTACCTCGAGGATCTGTTCGTGAAACCGGAGTACCGTGGACGCGGTTACGGCAAAGGACTGCTAACCGAGCTCGCGCGCATTGCCGTCGAGCGCGGCTGCGGGCGCTTGGAATGGAGCTGCCTGAACTGGAATCAGCCGAGCATCGATTTCTACCTGTCGCTCGGCGCCGAGCGCATGGTCGATTGGACGATGTTCCGCCTAGAGGGCGACACGCTCGAGGCGCTGGCCGAGTGAGGTCTTAGTGGGCCTAAGATAGCCCCTCGTCATTCTAAGTCCAAGGTGAAGAATCCCCGCGAAGCGGCCTGTCTGGTTCGTTGTATCGAGAGGACCCTGCACTGCGCTCAAGATGATGGGATGAATGGTATTTGGGCAGGCGTTAGCCAGGCGCCCGACTAAAGGTCGCCCGACAGCGCTTCCAGCACGAATTCCTCGAATACGGTCATCTTGCCGTCTGGCCGCTCGTTGCGCTCGGCCAGCTTGTCCACGAGCGTTTGGGCGTCGTAAGGGCAACGTGGCTCGAGGTAGTTTACGGGGGCCGTCGTCCATCCCCTGGTGGATTCCGCTTTTGCTTCCTGCAGCATCGTCCTGTACGGTTCCTGGAGCTCGAAGCTCCCGTCGTCGTGCAGCACCCACATTCCGTCTGCCATGTGTTTCCCCTCTCGGATCTTGGCGGGATCCTATCTGATTTCTCAAATTTGAGCGTGTCCTTCTGGATGTTGTGCATGGCGGAGATTCCGCAAGCGAGATGAGAGGTATGCTATCGGCTAGGACTTACTTGGGATTTGGCAAAAGGGATCAGTCGGTCTGTTTGCCCTTTCGCAGCAGGGAATCTATGCCAACGGTTTTGGCGCAGTGGCATCTTATTGCTAATCAAGCAACGCGGCAGCGTAATTGATGCGCGAATTGCCAAACGCTTTCATGTGGCAATTTGGCAAACTATTAGGGTATGAAATCTGCCAAGAAGAGTCGACGGGGCCTTGTCTTCGTCATACGGCAACCCCGTGACCAGGCATGAAAGCCTCTGCCCGTGGAACGTGGGTTTTGCCGCCTCGTCGCTCGCTCCTCCAGTTTTACGTCGTCCCTTCCAATTCCCCAGTTGGTATAATGACCTGCATCTCGCCAAGAGCTCGCTCAAGCCTTCATGGCCTTCCAATTCCCCAGTTGGTATAACCTGACTTTTGCAGCATAAAGAAGCCGCTCATCCAATGTGTACTGGGCAAACGGCCTATTTTCCAGTGACATTCCTCGTAGTGCAACAGCCTAGCTGCGCGGTTTCTTCACAACCGACATCACCTGGTTCATCTGGGACTTCGTCATGGCCTCGCGGGACAGGTCGATGCCGACGGCGGCGCAGAGCGCGTCGGTGAGGTCGGTGCGGTAGTCGAAGTGGTAGATGTTGGCGTCGAGCCGGTGGCCGACCATGTTGCGCAGGGCCTCTGCGACCGATTCGGCCGAGGGCCGGATTCCGGTCGCGGCCTCGACGTCTGCCTGCATGAGGCGCATCATCGTCAGCGCCACGTAGCACATCAGGAAGTGGGCCTGTATATGCGGCGGCGTCCACACGTAGACGGGGCGCGCGTCCATCGTGGACTTGAGCACGCGGAACGACTCCTCGATGCGCGAAAGCCCCCGGTAGGCCTCGATGACCTCGCGCTCGGACCACTCCTGCTCGCTCGTGATTATGCAGCAGTAGCCGTCCATGGCCGCGTCGGATTCGACCTTCTTCTCGTCGAGCACCCAGTTGTGCTGCGCCTTCTCGCCGGTGGCCCTCACGACCGGCACGTCCTTGGCGTAGCGCACGGAGCTGCGCGCCACCGCGGCCGACATGTCGCCGCGCGCGATGGCGGCTCTGGACTTCTCTATCATCTTGGCGCGCTCGTGGCGGGCCCGCTCGTAGAAGTCGCGCGACCAGAAGGCGACCTCCTTCACGGGCACCATGACGCGCTTGCGCTTGCCGTCTTCGCCCTCGACGTAGACCGCCTTGTCGGCGATGCGGCTCTTGACCTTGAACCGGCCGGACTCGGACTCCGCGTAGCCCGCCTCGTCGAGCACCCACTCCTTGAGCTTCTTGGTCGCCTTGCGCACCGACTGCGAGAACACGAACCCGTTGCCGTCCAGCGTGTACGCGGCTATGTTGTTGGAGGTGTTGAGCCCCTTGTCCGCCACCACGACCACGCGCTCGCCGCCGGGATTGCCCGAGTTGCGCAGCCCCGCCTTCCTCATCATGGGCAGCATCGTCGACATGTCGTTGACGTTGCCGGGGAACAGCTCGTAGTCCAGCGGAATCCCTTCCGCGTCGAGCAAGAGCCCCATCTGCACGATCGCCTCCGGGCGGTGCTCCTTGGAGACGCCCTTCTTGCGCAGGCCGTCCCCGTCCTCGCCGTCGATCTCGAAGTAGTAGTTGGTGACGTCGTAGTAGAGCCTGGTCCTGTCGCGGGGCCCGCGCGCCGCCTCGAGCGAGGCGTTCATGTGCTTGACCAGCGTGTCGGCGCTCCCCACCAGGTAGTCGAGGCTGCGGTACACGTCGTCGAGCGTGAAGCCGCACTTGCGCGGGAAGCGGTCCTTGGCCGCGAACGCCGCGGACTTCGACCCGGGCTCCGAGATGCGGTTCCAGCACAGCAGCTCGAGTATGCGGCGCGGGTCGAACTCGAACTTGCGCGCGGTCCTCCTGCGCTCGAAGAAGTCGGCGATGCCTAGCTCGCGGTGGAAGTACGCGCTTGGCACCGCCGCGCCCATCTCGACGCGGTTCTCCCGGCGCTTGTCGATCTTCTTGGCCGTGGACAGCTTCACGATCACCTTGGCGGGCTCCCTGGCGGCCTCGGAGTTGCGGCGGGCGACCTCGGCCTGCCAGTACGCGACCGGGTCCGGGCACTCGTCGCTCACGAGCTCGTCGACGTAGCCGATCGACTCCAGGTGCCGGGTCTTGGTCTTGCCTTCGACTCGGTAGTTCTCGCCGATGGCCAGGGGGCGTTCCAGACGCTGGTTAATTACCGCTTACGAAGGCTTAACATGTTAGAATGGGGCAATCGCCCATACCGTATAATGTACAGTCGTCAATAATCGGTTGTGAAAAGCCGTGACGATCAATCGAATGAACAGGTTGGAGAGCCAAAGCCTGTCGTATTGTTTGGAGGATCCTATGAGCGAGAAATATCTGGCAGCAACATCGAACGCGAGACGAGCCATGAGGTCAAGCGTTATTATGGGGATGGTTCTCCTCGCGATTGCGGCATTCGTGTCGTTTGCGGCCGTCGCTCCTGCCCAGGGAGCTACAGAACAGCCAGACCAAGCAGCGGCGTTGGAGTCGGCCGTTACGGTTTCAGGCCAACAGCCAGATGCCCTTCTTGCAGGCCAGGCGCTCGAAGCCCAGGCTTCCGAGGACGGTCCGCAAGTGGGTGTCGCGGTGCCGGGCGATGTGCTTAACGGCGTGAAGATACGCTTTCGCCCCGCAGGCTCCCATAAGCCCGTCTCGATCAACGATGACGGACACGGCACCCAGAACGTAGCCCACCTGTACTACAACGGCAAGTCCTCTCAGTTCCAGCTGCAAAAGGCCAGCGACAACAGCTACTATTTCTATTTCTACCAGCATTTCAAGAATGCCGAGCCTAAAACGGACGGCGATTGCGTCCTCGATGTGGAGCGCACGAAAAACGATGAATCCTATCTGAAGGAAGGCCAGGTCATCCACATCACCGGCAAGGGCACCGCTACGAACAAGCAATGGAAGCTCATCCCGCAAGAAGACGGCACCTATTACATCCAGAACGTACGCTCGGGGCTGTACATGTCGCTCGAAGATCTGACCAAGCCGAAAGAGAACGAAAACAAGCTCATTCAGCGCGTGGCACCTCTCAAGTGGGAGATTGAGATCGTAAGTGGCACGAATACGAAACTCCCGCAGATCAAGAAGTACGATTCGCTCAACTTCACCTACAACGGCAAGACCATCGGCTCGGCCAACGTTGACACCAGCGATAGCATCACCTCGCTCAACTGGATGGGCAAGCTTCCCGGAACGCTCAAGATCACCGACATCAGCATCCCCGGAACCCACGACGTGGGAACGTGCTACGTCCACACGGACCAAGATGGCAAGGGCGACCAGCGCTACTATATCGACGAGATCATGAACGCCGGCGTGCGCCATCTGGACCTGCGCACGGGGCTGAATGGCGAAACCGTGAGAATTATCCACAGCGACGCCCATTGTCTTAACCGCGATGGCTCGGAATTAACCTTGAACCAAACCCTAAACTGGATTGACGCCTTCCTGAACGCCAATCCCACCGAAACTATCATCTTGCAGGTCAAGATGGACAAGGACGGCACGAATTGCGAGAGGGAGACCTACAAGATTCTCGAGGCGAAGGCCAAACAGTCAGGCGGCAAGATTTGGGCCGGCAATCACGTGCCAACGCTCGAAGAAGTGCGCGGCAAGATCGTCATCATCAGCAGGCTTGATCCCGACTCGCTCCAGACGACCACGCCGTTCCAGCTTGACAATGGGCTGCTGTGGGGTCTCGAGTGCCATGAATGGAAGGACTCCAAGGATAAGGCGACCGCGCTGACGGCGTCGGGCAGCAACTACGAGGTGTGGACCCAGGACAACTGGAGCCACAGCGCAAGCGGCAAGAAACCCTATATCGAGGCCTCGCTTTACGGAAACCAGGACGATCGCTACACCAACAGTACTCTGGCTCGTTACGATCAGGCGAAGATGTTGGGCAAGGACGCATGGGTGTTCAACTACACTAGCTGCTCGAACGGTTCCGATACGCCGTTCAAGAATTCCAAGGAGATTCACCAGTGGCTTTACGACCGCAGCGACTATAGCAGCAGCGATAGGCTCGTCTGCAGCGACACGTTCACGGGCGTCATGGCCTTCGACTACGTCGATGGATTGATGGCCAAGCATATCTACCGGACAAACTTCAACCGGCAATACGTCACCGTCCACGGCATCAATCTGGGCGGGGAAGACATTGGCAACCCGCTGACCATCTATGTTGGCGAAAACCAGCTGGGGGGTCCGGAGTACAAACTTATTAATAGCGATACCACCAAGAGCACCATCAAGGCCCATTTCAACGTTGGCAACTATCGAATTAAGATGGCGGATGGGGGTGACTTCCTTACTGAGGACCCGGCGAGCATAACCGACCAGAGCGAGCTCAACGCCGCGGTTGAGACCTTCAAATACGACGTGCGGACATACCACGTGCCGACCCACGTCTACGTTCACCTCGAAACGATAACTCCGTGCCAAGAAGATGAGCATTCATGGGGCGATGGTGTCGTAACCACGCCGTCTACCTGCAAAGACAAGGGAGTCAAGACCTTCACCTGCTCGAAGTGCGGATCGACGAAAATCGATGTTCTCGACCCCGACCCGACCGCACATGTCACCTTTACCGAAGAGGATGCCACGACCAACAGCGCTACGTGCACAGAAGGGGGGAGGCAGACCCAGTACGAGATCTGCTCGCTGTGCGACGAGATCGTTAAAACCAAGAGGATCGCAACGGAACCGCTCGGGCACGCATGGGGAAATCCGACCTACACGTGGTCGGACGACCACTCCACGGCGACGGCGACCCACGTTTGCTCCAGGTGCGGCGAAGAGGAGTCCGAGACCGTCGACGCGACGTACAGGGTCCTCGTGGAGAGCACCTGCGAGGGCGAAGGTTCCACTGCTTACAATGCTGATTTCGCAAACGAGGACTTCGAGATGCAGGAGGCCACGGTATCGAACGTCGCCCTCGGCCACGACTGGGGCGAGCCCGCCTACGCGTGGTCGGACGACCACTCCACGGCGACGGCGACCCACGTTTGCTCCAGGTGCGG
>CAMOLA010000004.1 GCA_946618265.1 uncultured Eggerthellaceae bacterium | reverse complement strand
ACCGGTTGATAATTCTCACTTGACAAGCTGATGAACATATGAAAAGGGGACAGTCTTTTTTGATATCGGCTTCGCGCGATAATCTTGCTCCGAACTGAGTACCTCGTACGTTCTCGTGCACATCCTTTTTCGTAGCAGTGTATGCCAATCGTATGCTCTTATGACGCTTAAGTAACGCTCGTTAGCACTCCTTGGTCGAGGCTGCTAGAATAGCGTGGTTGAAATCAACCGACAACGAGGGGGTGCCAATGCTATCCGACAGACGACAGCGCGTGCTAGCGGCGCTGATCGAGGAATACGTGGCTCGAGCCATGCCCGTCGGATCGCGCACCCTCACCGAGCGCTATCGTTTCGGGGTAAGCCCCGCGACGATCCGCAACGAGCTGTCGGCTCTCGAGGAAGACGGCTACATCTCCCAGCCCCACACGTCGGCTGGACGCGTGCCGACCGATTTCGGCTATCGAACGTTTGTCGACAACCTCGTCGAATCAGGCGAGATCGCCGAAGAAGGCACGGCGGCAGATGCGCTCAGGCAGTTGAAGGAGCAGGCGACGGAACTCGACGACTTGCTCGAGAAGACGTCCGCAGCTCTCTCGCGTTTCACGGATTGCCTTTCGATCGTGGCGCCGCCGGACTTATCGCATCCGCGCAGGCTCGGCATCATGTCGCTCATGCGCCAGCCCGAATTCGCCTACACTGAGGCGCTTCTGCCCATCATGCAGGTACTCGAAGACGATACCGTGCTGCTGCACGTCCTGGATGCGACGGCAGCCGAAGGGTGCGATCCCCGCGTCCGCATCGGAAGCGAGAACGAGACCGAGCAGCTATCGGGCGTGTCGGTCGTCGCATGCCGGTACGGCTATGGACCCGACGGCGGCATCGTTGCGGTCATCGGTCCGACGAGAATGGATTACACAAAAGCGCTCGCAGCTGTTCGGATGGCGAGCAAGACGCTCGGCGACGAGTAGCTCGATAGTTTTTTGGAAAGGATTGCGTTTACATGGCCAAGGATCTCTACGAAGTCGTCGGGGTATCGCGTGATGCGACGGACGATGAGATAAAGAAGGCATTTAGGAAGCAAGCTCGTAAGCTTCATCCCGACGTCAACAAGTCCCCGAATGCGGAAGAGGAGTTCAAAGAGCTCAACGAGGCATACGACGTTCTTTCCGATCCCAACAAGCGTGCATACTACGATCGAACCGGAGCCATGCCGGGTGCTGCCGGAGGCTCGAGCCCGTATGGAAGTGGGTACGTCGATTTCGAAGACATATTCGGCGGCGGCTTCGGCGGCATGGGCGATATCTTCAGCTCGTTCTTCAGCGGCATGTCCGGAGGCGGCACCGCGCGCCGCGAGGGGCGCGACATGGGCGTTGGCTTGCGCCTCACCCTCGAGGAAGTTGCAACGGGCGCCAAGAAGGAGATCGTATACGACCGGCTCTCGCCGTGCCAGGATTGCAATGGCAGCGGCCTGAGCGAAGGCGGGCACGAGGTTACGTGCCCGGAATGCAACGGTACCGGCCGCGTGTACACGGTGCAGCGCACGTTCCTCGGCGATATGCGCACGACGTCTTCGTGCACTCGGTGCGGTGGGACGGGCAGGACGATCGACAATCCCTGCCCCGAATGCGAAGGCCAGGGCCGCGTCCCCGACCGCCAGCGCGTCACCGTCGAGGTTCCCGCCGGCATACGCGACTCGCAGCAGCTGCGCATCACGGGCTTCGGGGAAGCCGGGTTGCGCGGCGCCACGCCGGGTAACCTCATCGTCACCTGCCGTATCGACCAGCACGATTTCTTCGAGCGCGATGGCGACAACCTGCATGCCATGGCGAAAGTGTCGATGGTGCAGGCTGCGCTCGGCGCCGAGATCGAGGTCGACGGCATCATGCCCGACGAGAAGGTGAGCGTGCGCATACCCGAAGGGTGCCAGAACGACCAAGTCATACGCGTGCGCGGCAAGGGCATGCCGAAGTTCAGGAGCGATATGCGCGGCGATATGTACGTGCACGTCAACGTCACGATCCCGAAGAAGCTCACCAAGAGCCAGCGCGAGCTGCTCACCAAGCTCGCCGACGAGCTCGGCGAAGAATACGCCAACCCGCGCTCGCCGCTCGAGCGTCTCAGGGACGCGTTCAACTAGCCGTGGATGCCGTGGGTCCAGCTGTGCCGGATACGATAGCGCTGCCAGATGCGCCGTTCAAATTCTGCGTCGTGAACCTCGGATGCAAGGTGAACCGGGTGGAGTCAGACTCGATTGCAGCCTCGTTGATGTCGCTCGGCGGCATCGCATCAGACGAGGGCGATGCGGAGCTGGTCTTCGTGAACACCTGTACCGTGACGGGCGAGGCGGACAAGAAAGCTCGCAAGGCCGTACGGCATGCGCTCAAGGTTTCGGGCGACGCCCCCGTGTACGTGACCGGATGCGCAGTAGCGATCGACGGAGACGGGTATGCGGCCATCGATGGGCGAGTTCGCGTCGTTGACCGCATTGCGTTGACGGAAGAGCTCGCACGACGTTCCTCGTACGGCTTGCGGATAGGCGACGAGTTCAGGACGCGGATCAACATCAAGGTCCAGGACGGATGCGATAGGGCCTGCACGTACTGCATCGTGCACGTCGCTCGCGGCAGGGCTCGATCGATGCCCTTCGACGAGGTAATCGAAGAGGCGCGGTCATACTTGGCGCGGGGCGCGAAGGAGATCGTCCTTACCGGCATCGACCTTGGATCCTATCGGGATGGCGACAAGCGGCTGCATCATCTCGTGAGGGAGCTCGTCGACGTGGCCGACGCCATGACCGCACCGGGCGATGTTCCCGCGCGCATACGCGCCTCGAGCCTCGAGCCAGTGACCGTCGACGATGAGTTCATCGACCTCTTGGCCTCGTCGGAGGGACGGATTTGCCGTCATCTGCACTTGCCGGTACAGTCGGGCAGCTCCCGCGTCTTGCGCGAGATGGCGCGGCCTTACACGGCCGAGCAGTTCAGAGAGCTTGTAAACCGCCTCTACGGCAATATTCCCTCGCTTTCGCTCACCACCGATATAATCGTGGGGTTCCCGGGCGAAACCGAAGAGGATTTTCAGATGACCATGGACCTTGCGCGCGCGTGCAGGTTCTCGAAGATTCACGTGTTTCCCTATTCGATGCGTGAAGGCACCCCCGCTGCGCTCAGGACCGACCAGGTCCCCCATGACGTTAAGACGGAAAGGGCCGCTCGTTTGCGTGCCCTATCCGATGATTTGCGACGACGAGATTACGAACGCAGGATCGGTTCGACCGAATTCTGTCTCATCGAGCCCTCGTCTGCGCTGACGGAAAGCTATCACGAGTTGGATGTTCCTGTCGGCGCGGAAACGGGATCGCTCATACCTGTTACCTTGAGCTGAAAGTGCTGCACATACTATGATTATTGACGAAACGACAACTCTGACAGCGCCCTTTGGAATCGAACTGCCCTTGATCTGCGGCCCTGGCGATTCGCTTCTCCGCATCATCGAGGAGGGGTTTCCCGCGCGCATAACGCTACGCGACAATGTGATCGAGATAGCGGGCGACGAGGCCTCGCGGCACTCGCTCACGCTGCTGTTCACCGACTTGTTCAAGCACGTGAAAAACGGCGAGATTCCCGATGAGCAATACGTGCGCAAGCTCATCGGCTTGCTCAAGACGAGCGAGCTTTCGCCCGACGCCTTGAGGTCTGACATCCTGCTGACCCATAGAGGGCGGGCTATACGCCCGAAGACGGCGGGCCAGAAGCAGTTTGTCGACTCCATCCGCCAAAATACGGTGACATTCGGCCTGGGACCTGCGGGAACAGGAAAGACGTTCCTCACGTGCGCCATGGCCGTCGCCGCGCTCAACCGGAAGGAAGTCGGCCGCATCGTCTTGACCCGTCCCATCGTGGAAGCAGGGGAGAGCCTCGGGTTTCTGCCCGGTACGATGATGGAGAAGGTTGACCCTTACATTCGTCCGCTCTACGATGCGCTCTTCGAGATGATCGACTCGTCGAAGGCCATGCGCATGCTCGAAGACGGAACGATCGAGATAACGCCGCTGGCATTCATGCGCGGCCGCACGTTCAACGATAGCTTCGTCATACTCGACGAGGCGCAGAACACGACGTCTGACCAGATGAAGATGTTTTTGACGAGGCTCGGTTTCGGGTCGAAAATGGTTATCACGGGCGATGAGTCGCAATCCGATTCGCCGAAGGGCCCTGTCGGCATAAAGACCGCAAGGGAACGACTGGCGGGCATCGACGGCATCGCGTTTTGCGAGCTGTCCGGAGCGGATGTCGTCAGAAATTCGCTCGTTGCGAAAATCGTCGCCGCATACGAGAGGTAGGCGAATCACATGGAAGTATGCGTGAACTACGATTACCGTGAAGACGATGTGAAATCATTGCTCGATATCGAGAAGCTCGCCCGTTTCGTCATCGAGAGCGAAGGGAAACCGGCAGACACCGAGGTGTCCATCAGCTTCGTCGACGATGACGAGATCCACGAGCTCAACCGCGAATACCGCGACGTGGACAGACCAACCGACGTGCTGTCTTTCGAATGCGATGGAGCCGAAGACGAGGTCGGCATGCCGTACGTCGAAGGCATGGGATACGAACTCGGCGACATCGTGGTGGCTGTTGACGTCGCAGAACGCCAGGCTCCTGGATATGGCATGTCGTTCGCCGACGAGATGAGCCTGCTCATCACGCATGGTCTGCTTCATCTGTGCGGATACGACCACATGGAACCGGAGGAAGCGGAGGTCATGGAGGCGCGCGAGCGCGAGCTCCTCAGCGCGTTTTGGGGACGGTCCTTTGTTCGGTGCAGTTCCGAAGAGCGGCGAGAATCATGACGCAACCGTTGCTCGAATCGTTCGGATGCGCCGTTCACGGCATCGTGCATGCGTGCGTCACCGGCCGAAACTTCAAGATTCAGCTTGCGTTTGCAATCGCGGCCGCCGTGCTCGGCATCGCATTCGGCATTGACGTGACGCAATGGGCCGCGATCTGCGTTTGCATCGGCGTCGTGCTCGGCGGCGAATGCATGAACACCGCCATGGAATCGATCGTGGATTTGGCGAGCCCCGAATACCATGAGCTTGCCAAGCATGCCAAGGATTGCGCCGCGGGAGCGGTTCTCGTTTGCTCGCTGGCGTCGCTGTTCGTCGCCGCATTCATTTTCTTACCGAAGATGCTGGCCCTCGTAACTTGGTAACCTAACCGGTCGTCCAAAAGTCCGTAAGGAGTTTCCATACTATGTTCAACCTTGATTTCAACGGGTACCGCTCAGGGTTCGTGACGCTCGTGGGGCGGCCGAATGCGGGAAAGTCGACGCTTCTCAACGCCGTGATGGGCAAGAAGATCGCCATCACGTCCAACACCGCCCAAACAACGCGTCACCGTTTCAGGGCTGTGAAGACGACCGATGAGTACCAGCTCGTCATCGTCGACACGCCCGGCATCCACAAGCCCCACGATGCGCTCGGCGAGGAGCTGAACACCTCTGCCCTGAAGGCCCTCGAAGACGTCGACGTCGTCGCGATGCTCGTCGATTCGTCGCAACCCGTCGGAACGGGCGACGAATGGGTCGCCCGTCAGCTCGACGCCGTGCGCACGAAGAAGCTGCTCGTCTTGAGCAAGACCGACCTGGTAGACCAGGCGGCGCTCGATGCGCAGCGCGCGGCCGCCAAGTCGCTCGCCGATTGGGACGCGGTCGTCACCTGCTCTGCAGCCGATAACGACAACGTCGACGGCTTCGTGAATACCGTGGTGGACCTTTTGCCAGAAGGGCCGCGATGGTTTCCCGACGATATGGAAACGGACCAGCCCCTCGAGGTCGTCGTCGCCGAGTTCATCCGCGAGAAGATTCTCAGGACGTTCCGCGACGAGATTCCGCACGCCATCGGCGTGCAGACCGAGGAGATGCACTATTCGAAGAAGAAGGACCTGTACCACATACGCGCGATCGTCTACACCGAACACGACAGCCAGAAGGGAATGATCATCGGAAAACGGGGCGCCTCGATCAAGAGAATCGGGTCGGAAGCGCGCGAGGACTTGGAACGCATGCTCGGCTGTCGCATTTACCTCGACCTTTCGGTCAAGGTCAAGAAGAACTGGAGGCGCGACGCGAGCCAGATCAGGCGCTTTGGATACGGCGAGGGAGCCTAGCGATTTGGCGACGTGGCGAAATGGGAGCGATTCAGCTACCGAATGGTAGCGTGAAGTAAACCGTCGTTAAACGGATGGGGGTCCGCCAACGGGCTCGACTACAATTACCTCGAGATTCCGACGAAAGGAATACAGGCGTGATATGCCCCAATTGCTCTAACGAAAACAGGGAAGGCGCGAAGTTTTGCGACGAATGCGGCGCCCGCCTGCCGTTTGTCGACGAGGTTTCGGTGGTCGACGAGCCAGAACTGTCGGAGGCCGCATGTCAAGACGCCAGCACGAGCGATTGTCCGCCAGATGCCGGCGAAACAAGCGCAGAGAGCCCATCTACGGAAGCCCAGCATGCAGAAACGGATCATTCGGACGAGATGGACGTTCTTCCATACGAGCGCGAGAGCGGCAATGGAGGCGAAGCGACGGTCGAACCAGAAGCCTCGGTTGAAGGCGATGGCTTGCTTGTGGGCGACGGCGAGCACGATGCCCTGTTGAGCGAAGAACCAATCATGCCGGCCGAGATGCTGGGCGCGGGACCCGAGGAGACGGCGCCCATCATGAGCCCGAACCTAGCGGGATTCGACCGCCCGTCACAAGGATACGGCGAGCTAATCCCCGAAGATGCTCAATTCGCGCACCTGCGGTTCCGCGATGGCAGCACCATGGAAATGCCGGTCATCGAAAACCAGTCCGAAGCGGAGCAAGCCCTCCAGTCGAAGGACTTCATCTCCACGTCGACGGTTTCGAAGAAAGGGCATGGAAAGCGCATCGCGATCGGCTTGGTCGTCATTGCGGCTTTGTGCGGAATCGCCGCGTTGGCCACGTACCAGATGGAGCTGTGGGGCGGGAAGGTCATCCCCGACGTCACCAACATGACCGAAGCCGATGCGAGGACCATGCTGACCGACGCCGGCTTCACGGTAAAGACGCGCGAGATCAAATCAGACGACACCGAGGGACTCGTAGTCCTATCCGATCCTTCTGCCGGATTGCGCGAGCAAGAGGGAACCGAAGTCGTCATACACATCGCTTCTTCGCGCGAAATCCCGGATATCATCGGCAAAACCAAGAGCGAGGCCAAGAAGGCGCTAAAAGCCGAAGGATACGAGAACGTGAAGTTCAAGAAGGAGAAATCCGACAACGAGAAGGGCACGGTCATATCGACGGCCCCGAAAGCCGGCGAAGCATGCAAGAGCACGGCGAAGGTCGTCGTTAAGCTGGCAACGCCCTACACGGTGCCCGACGTGGCGGGCCTTGACCGCGATTCTGCGGGACAGGCCATCATAGACGAAGGCCTGGCTTACGACTTCGAGGAGGTCGAGACGGAGGATTACGTCGACGGCGCCATCATGGGAACCGTGCCCGAAGCGGGCGCGGAAGTCAAGAAGGACTCGCTCGTCATGATCCAGGTCGCCAGGGTGCGCGGGCCCGAGCTGGAGTCGCTCACGATCGATCATTTCGAAGTGGGATCGGACGTGTCCATCGGCATGGTCGATTATATTGTGGACAGCGTCGAGACGGTCGAATACGTGGGCAACGACACGGTCAATTACGTCATAACGGCACGACCGTACACGCATTTGCTGGGGCAGAAGCTCATCGGTTCCAAACGGCGCGTCGAGGGTTCGATCGTATGGACGCCCGACAACAAGATCTCGGAAATCAATTAAGTCATGGCGAGCACGAGAACGTACAAGCTGCGGGGCATCGTCCTGCGCAAAACAAAACTCGCGGACAAGGACCTCATCGTGACCCTGCTTGCCGACGACGGCGAGCTCTGCAAGGCAGTGGCGAAAGGCGCACGAAAACCCGGAGGCTCGCTTGCCGCCCGACTCGAGCTGTTCTCGACGTGCGACCTCATGCTCGCAAAGGGCCGAACGCTCGATGTCGTGACCGAAGCGAAGCTCGTCGCAGGAGAGAGCTGCGCAGCGTTCGGCCTCGAGCAAGCTGCCTGCGCGGCGGTCGTTTCCGAGCTCGTCAACCAGGTAGCCCAGCCTGGGCTCGAGCAGCCGAGGCTGTTCGACATGACCCGTGCCGCGCTGGCCGCTATCGCGGCCACGACGCCGGAAACGGCGCTTATCATCACGGCGGGCGACCTTATGAAGACAATGGCTCTCGTGGGGTACCGGCCGAGTTTTTCCACCTGCATAGCATGCGGTAACAGGATCATGTACGACGACGCATATGCGCGCGTGCCGGTTTCGGTCCTGGATGGGGGCGCGTTCTGCCCAAACTGCCCGCGACCTTCCGACAGCGTCCTCGTCGATTCGCGCATCGTCAGGTGGAACGACGCGCTGATAGCATCGACGTTCGCGGAAATCGCGAAATACGAAATCGACGTCGCCACGTCGTTTGAATTGCTCCAATTCGCGCGGCAATGGATACGGGCCCATACGGGCAGGGACTTGAAATCGTTCGATTTCCTGTTCACGTCCGGTCTTTATTGATGCAGTATGGTTGCTGTTCACACTGTCCCTCGGCCGTCAGCCCAGGTCAGCCGCAGGGCGCTAGGCCTACAGCTGCTCGCGTTTTGGAAAAATAATAGTTTGTAGCTGCGCAAGCCGCTTCGCACCCTGCCGCTGACCTGGGCTGCTGGGAGTCTGAATAGTAACGCAGTATGCAAAATGTGTGATTGACGTTGTGCAATCCGCGTCTTATCTCGTATTATAGTCGGGCTGCGCAAAAGCGCGGTTGCGTCATACTTGGCAATGATGAACCACGTCATCGACGCTCAGTACGACGTATCGTCACTCCCGCAAGGGATATTGAAAGGTGGAATAACGAAATGGCAGACAAGTTGAGCATCACCAAGGAGCGCACGGCCGAGCTCATCGCCGAGTACGGCAACGGCCCCGCGGATTCCGGCAACGTCGAGGTGCAGGTCGCAATTCTGACCGAGCGCATCCGCAACCTCACCGAGCACCTGAAGGTCCACAAGAAGGACAACCACACCCGTCGCGGCCTCATGAAGCTCATCGGTAAGCGTCGCGGCCTCCTGAAGTACATCAAGAAGCGCGACATCGACCAGTACCGCGCGCTCGTCAAGAGGCTCGGCATCCGCGACAACATCTAAGGAAGACGGAACCCGCGTCAAGCGGGTTCTTCTCTAACGGGCGCGACTGCAGAAGCTCTCGCGCTCGTCCCGCATAGGAGAGACGCTCCTGAGCGGGGAAGAGGCTTGTAGAAGAGGAAGAGAGAACAGGAAAACATGGAAAAGATCGTCGAGAAGTTCGAACTCTATGGCAAGGAATACCGCCTCGAGACGGGCGAACTCGCAAAGCAGACGACGGGTGCCGTCCTGGTCGGCCAGGGCGATACGACCGTGCTCGTGACCGCCGTCATCTCCAAGGAGGAGAAGAACTACGACTTCTTCCCGCTGACCGTCGACTACATCGAGAAGATGTACGCGGTCGGGCGCATCCCGGGCGGCTACCTCAAGCGCGAGGCCCGTCCTTCCGAGAAGGGAACCCTGACCGCCCGCATGATCGACCGTCCGATCCGTCCCGGATTCGCCGACGGGTTCAAGCGCGAGGTGCACGTGGTCGCCACGACGCTCGTCGCCGACCAGATCAATCCCATCGACAACATCTGCGTGATGGGCGCATCTGCGGCCCTCATGATCGGCGATGCGCCGTTCGACGGTCCGTGCGCATGCGTCCGCGTCGCTCGCGACGTCACGACGGGCGATTTCATCTGCAACCCGACGTACGAGGAGCAGGAGAATTCCGATCTCGACCTCATCATCGCGGGCACGACCGACTACATCTCCATGATCGAAGCCGGCGCCAAGGAAATCTCCGAAGAGGACATGCTCGCAGCCATGTCGTTCGGCCAGACGGCCATCGCGAAGTTTTGCGAGGCGCAGCAGCGTTTCCTCGATCGTTGCCAGATCGAGAAGCGCGAATGGCCCATTCACCAGGCCGACCCCAGCATCGCCGAGCGCATCCAGCCGTTCGCTGACGAGATGTCCGCCGCGCTTAAGGATGCCGACAAGCAGGCGCGCGTCGGGAAGGTCGAGGACCTGAAGGAGCGCATCAAGGCCGAGGAGTTCTCCGAGGAGGAAATCGCAGCCTGGGGCGCCGACATCGCCGCCGAGCTGAAGCTGCTCGAGAAGCATGCGATGCGCGCCATGGTCATCGAGACCGGCGAACGCGCTGACGGACGCACTCCCGAGGAGATTCGCCCGCTGCACATCGTTCCCGGCTACCTTCCGCGCGTCCATGGCTCCGGCCTGTTCCAGCGCGGCCAGACCCAGGTTCTGTCTGTCGCGACGCTTGGCATGCTCAACGAGTGGCAGCGTCTCGACACGATCGAACCGGTCGAGGGCAAGCGCTATATGCATCAATACAACTTCCCGCCGTATTGCACGGGCGAGGTCGGACGCATGGGAGCGCCGAAGCGCCGCGAGGTCGGTCACGGCGCGCTCGCAGAACGCGCCCTCATTCCCGTCCTGCCCTCCGAAGACGAGTTCCCGTACGCGATTCGCGTCGTCTCCGAGGTGCTCGAGTCCAACGGCTCCTCCTCGATGGCATCGACCTGCGGGTCGACCTTGGCCCTGATGGATGCCGGCGTGCCCATCAAGGCCCCGGTTTCCGGCATCGCCATGGGCCTTATCAAGGAAGGCGATGACGTCGTCATCCTTTCCGACATCCAAGGCGTCGAGGACTTCCTGGGCGACATGGACTTCAAGGTAACGGGCACGAGCGAGGGCATCACTGCCTTGCAGATGGACAACAAGGCCCGCGGCCTTTCCGTCGAGATTCTCGCGCGTGCGCTCGAGCAGGCAAAACGCGGCCGCGCGCACATCCTCGAGGCAATGCTCGCCGAAATCGCCGAGCCGCGCGCCGAGCTTTCGGATTACGCTCCGCGCATCGAGACGATTCATATTCCCGTTGACAAGATTCGCGACGTCATCGGTTCGGGCGGCAAGGTCGTGCGCGGTATCCAGGAGGAGACCGGCGCAAGCATCGACATCCAGGAAGATGGCACCATCCACATCGCGGCCGTCGAAGGGAAGGCCGGCGAAGCTGCCAAGAACATGATCTTGGGCATCGTGAAGGAGCCCGAGGCAGGCGAGGAGTACGAAGGCGAAGTCGTCGGCATCAAGGACTTCGGCGCGTTCGTGAAGCTCACCCCCGCCAAGGACGGACTGCTGCACATCTCGCGCGTTGCCAATGGCCGCGTGGGCAAGGTCGAAGACGTGCTCAACCTCGGCGACATCGTCAAGGTTAAGGTCCTCGAAGTCGACCCCAAGACCGGTAAGATTTCGCTCGACCGTCTTGACAAGCCCGATGTAGCGGATGCTCCGCGCGAGAATTCCGGCCGTCGCAACGGCGACAACAAGCCCGGACGCGGTGGACGCGAGCGCAAGCCTCGCCGTTCGCACGAGGCATAGAACGCATGCGAGGGGAGGGGCCGGGCGCTTCTCCCCTCGTTTTTTAGAAGTCAAGAATACAAGCACTTTGCAAGCTCGAGGGCTAATGGGAGGTTAGATATGATCAACGTTGCAGTTGCGGGTTGCGCGGGCCGCATGGGTTCTGCCGTCGTGGACGCCGTTAACGCTGCAGAAGACATGAATCTCGTCTGCGGTATAGACCCATACGGCAAGGATGCGGATTACACCATCTATTCTGACGTCGAGAGCGCTGTTGCGAACGAGGAATTCGACGTGCTCGTCGATTTCACCGCGCCCGCCGTCGTCGCAGGAAACTTAGCCGCAGCCCTTCCCGCCGGCGTCGATTGCGTTGTCGGCACGACGGGTCTTTCCAACGAGAAACTCGAGGAGCTTGCCAAGCTCGCTCCCGAAGGGACGTGCTTGTTCTACGCCCCCAATTTCACGACGGGCGCGGTGCTCATGATGCAGTTCGCCAAGGCGGCGGCCCCGTATTTCCCCGAAGCCGAAGTCATCGAGTTCCACCATTGCAACAAGAAGGACGCTCCGTCTGGCACTGCCGTCAGGACCGCTCAGATGATTGCGGATGCACGCGATTTCACGAGCACGGCTCCGGGCAGCGAGACCGAGCTCGCCGGGTTCGAAGGCGCGCGCGGCGCTCTCGTAGGCGGCGTTCCGGTTCATTCCGTTCGCTCGATGGGTTACGTGGCGACGCAAGAGGTCATATTCGGCTCCATGGGCCAAACGCTCACCATCCGCCATGATTCATGGGACCGCACATCGTACATGCCGGGCGTGCTTTTGGGCATTCGCAGTGTGGGCGACTTGCAGGGTCTTGTGGTTGGATTGGAGAATTTCATGAGCTAGCAACGATGCGTTGCGATGCCATGACATAATAAAATCTGCAAATCGTCGTTCGAGGAGGGCTGCAGACGAAACGTGCCGCTCCTCGATACAAATGATTGATCGATCGCGCAACCCGAATGACTCGGGTTGCGCTTTAGCGTTAGAGCAAGCTCGAAATCGAGGCGATATCGCGGTTTGCTCATGATAGTTTGCGACGAGAAACGGAGAGTAAATGACCGAAGCAAACGATTCAAGGACGCCGAGGAGGCGTCATAATGCAAACGGCGCCGAAAACGGGCGCGAAGAAGGGAAGAGGAAGTCGACGAGCTCGATCAAGTACGTGAAGATCGAGAAGGAGCGCCCATCGCTCACGCGCGATGTCGATGCGGGCAAGCCTTCGGCGAAGAAGGCGAAGAAGCGCGGCTCGTCCCATGATTCCCAGCGCACGCCGAAGTCCAAGCTGAAGGTAATACCGCTCGGCGGATTGGACGCCATCGGCAAGAACATGACGGTGCTCGAATGCGGAAACGACATCGTGCTCGATGACGCCGGGCTCATGTTTCCCGATGACGATCATCCGGGCATCGACCTCATCTTGCCCGATTACACCTACGTGCTCGAGAACGCCCACAAGCTCCGTGGAATCGTGATAACGCACGGCCACGAGGACCACACCGGCTGTCTGCCGTACCTGTACAAGGACCTCGACGTCCCCGTTCCCATCTACGGCACGAAATTGACGCTCGGCCTCATCGAAGGTAAGTTCGCGGAGCATCGCATCAAGAACGCAAAGCTCATCGAGATAAAGCCCGGCGATTCAGTCAAGCTCGGCAGCTTCGATGCGGAATTCTTCGCCGTGAACCATTCGATTCCGGGTGCGGTCGGCATCTTCTTCCAAAGTCCCGCGGGCAATGTGCTCCACACCGGCGACTTCAAGCTCGACCAAACGCCCATCGACGGCGTGACGACCGATTTCGGAGCGCTTGCGCGCTTTGGCCAGATCGGCGTCGACCTCATGCTCTCGGACTCGACGAATGCGATGAAGAAGTCGTTCACGCCATCGGAGCGCGAAGTCGGAAAGACGCTTCATCGGATTATCTCGCAAGCTGAGGGACGCGTGATCATCGCATCGTTTGCAAGCCACATACATCGCATGCAGCAGATTTGCGACGCGGCAGTGTCTTGCGGAAGAAAGGTCGTCGTGACGGGGCGGTCGATGATCCAAAACACGGACATCGCGCGCAAGCTCGGATACCTCAGCATCGACGACAACAACCTCGTCGACGCGTACGAGCTAGCCGGCATACCGCCCGAGAAGATCGTCGTCATGTGCACTGGATCGCAAGGCGAACCGCTTTCGGCTCTTTCACGCATCGCGGGTGGTCGTCATAAGACGATTGAAATCGACGAAGGCGATACCGTCATCATTTCGGCCACGCCGGTTCCCGGCAACGAAAAGGCCGTCACGCGCGTAGTCAATATGCTCTCGAAAATCGGCGCTGATGTGTACGACAAGTCCCGTGCCATGGTGCATGTTTCCGGCCATGCCGGCGCCGAAGAGCTCAAGCTCGTGCTGTCGATCGTTCAGCCTCATGCGTTCATGCCAGTGCATGGCGAGGCTGCCCACCTGCGCGCCCATGCCAAACTCGCCGAGGAAACCGGCGTCGCCACGGACAACATCTTCATTCTCGAGAATGGCGAAAGCCTCGTTCTCGACGCGAATGGCGTGGCCATCGGCGAGCATGTTCAGAGCGGCGTCGTCTATGTCGATGGCTTGTCCGTGGGCGATACATCCCAGGACGTGCTCGACGAGCGAGTCACCCTGGGTGCTCAGGGGTTTGCAGCCGTTTCATGTGCCGTTTCGCTTCCAATGCGCAAGCTCGCAGCTCCCGTTTGCCTCGAGATGCATGGAATCACCGGCGGCGACGATCCCTACGTTGCAGCCGAAGTTCAGGATGCCGTGGAAGCTGCCATGAGAAAGCACCTCGGGCGAGGGGCGACGGCGGTCGAGCTGCGAAAGATCGCACGAGACACGATGCTGAACCTTCTCTGGGAACGCACGAAGCAACGGCCCATGGCCATTGCTTCCATTTTGGAGGTGTAAGGGCGAGCGCAAGCTCACTTATATTGCGTGCCTTGCTGAGCTGTCGAGACTTCGGTCGAGGCAGCTCAGATTCCCATGAAGCCTAGAACCATTCCAGCCTATCGCTTCGAGCCGAAGCCGTCGAATCTCCCCGTAGCGGTCAATGGGATGTACCGCAACAAGCGAGAAACTACGATTCCAGCCGGTGTTTTCATTACACCCGTTTCGGCAGTCTTCGTGGTGTACGTCACCTCTGTAAGATTGTTTACGAATAGGGCGATATGCTGGTAATTGGGCTATAATTACCTTGAATAAACGCACCAAAAACGAAGCACGAAGGATTAACCGTGGCCAAATCGGCAACAAACAAGCGCGCCGGCGCGAAACGCTCGAGCGCGCAATCTTCTAACCAGCGGAAACGAGCCGTGTCACCAGCCGAGAAGAGCGGCCGGCGCAAGCCTGTCGCCGAAACCAGCGCGCGACAACCAATGCTCGACAACGGAACGCAGCGAACGATCGCCGGCATCCTGTGCGCGATCGCCGCCTTGGCGTTGGTGCTCATCGTGGCGTGGCCGACGAACGCCGTCGTGACGTCGTTCCTTTCGCGCGCCCTGCGCCTTGCGCTCGGGGCGGGGGCGTACCTTTTGCCCGTGCTCCTCGTCATAGTGGCATTCCTCTTCGTATCGCGATTCGAATCGCGAAATGCCCAGACGCGGATCATTATCGGCATGTCGATCATGTTCATCTCGTTTCTCGTCCTGCTCGCGCTCTTCACTCCCGGCGCGGTGACGGATGCCGGCGTGACAGACGCGCTGCTTTCAGATGCGCAGGTCATATTCCGGGGAGGCTATATAGGCGCTGGGCCCGCATGGCTTTTGCTCACGTTCCTCGGCCTTCCAGTGTCGTGCGTGATCGTCATGGGCCTGATTCTCATAGGCCTCGCCGTCATCGGCTTCTCGATACGGAAGGTGTTCGGCGCCATAGCGCAAAAGCGGGCAGAGCATCAGGCGCGCATGGACGAGGAACTCTCCTCGGCCCCTGACGTGCCGTTCGTTCCCGCCATGCCTGCCCGCATGAGCAGACAGCCCCTCGTCGACAATTCCGCTCGGACGCAATCGTTCGAGGAGTTCGAGCATGTCCCGGGCCCGAGGACGAAACCGCTCTCCGAGCAGATCGAGGGCGGGCGCAATGTGCCGGCGAGCAGCTCCGTCGCCCAGACGCTGACGCGCAAGCTCGGCAAGCGAACGGAAGATCGGACGGCCGAGAAGGCGCACGAGACGTCCGCCCCCACGAGGAAGCTCGAGGAAATGGCGACGCCAAGCGTAGCTCCAGACGATTCGTTCGAATTGCCCAGCCCCAAACTGCTGAGAACGGGCGTTGCCAAGAAGAAGAGCAAGGCCGTCGAAAACGAACTCGCCGAAACAGCCGGACGTCTTCAGCAGACGATGGCGGATTTCGGCATCATGGCAACGGTCGTTGACTGGATTGCCGGCCCGACGGTGACCTTGTTCGAAGTCGATCTGCCTCCGGGAGTGCGCGTGAGCCGCATCATGGCGCTCAACGACGATATCGCGCTTGCCCTGGCGGCGCCTGGCGTGCGCATCTTCGCGCCCATCCCCGGCACGCACTACGTCGGCATCGAGGTTCCCAACGCGACGCGCGAGAACGTGTTGCTCGGCGACGTGCTCAAGGAAGTCAAGGGCGGTCCGCTCGAAATGGCAATCGGAAAAGACGTCGAGGGCAATGCCATCGTGTGCGACCTTGCGAAAATGCCCCACCTGCTCATCGGCGGCACGACGGGTTCGGGCAAGTCCGTCGGCATCAACGCCATGATCATGTCAATGCTCATGAGGGCGACTCCTTCGCAGGTGCGTTTCATCATGATCGACCCCAAGCGGGTCGAGTTCACGCCCTACAACGGGATACCGCATCTCTACGTTCCCGTCGTGACGGAACCCAAGGAGGCCGCGAGCGCCTTATCGTGGGGCGTTGCCGAGATGGAACGGCGCCTGAAGGTGTTCTCGAAGGTGGGCGCGCGTAACATCGGGCAATACAACGAGAAGGTCCGCAACGGCGAGCTTTCAGAGGGCGACACGGCTGCCAGCGACGAGCTTCCCTACATCGTCATCATCATCGACGAGCTTGCCGACCTCATGATGAACGTCGGCAAGGAGGTCGAGTTCTCGATCAGCCGCATCGCGCAATTGGCTCGTGCGGCGGGCATCCACCTGATCGTCGCCACGCAGCGTCCTTCTGCCAATGTCGTGACGGGCCTCATCAAGGCCAATATCACGAACCGCATGGCCTTCAACGTCGCATCGGGCCTCGACAGTCGCGTTATCCTCGACGTGTCGGGGGCCGAAAGCCTCATCGGCAACGGCGACCTGCTGCTATCGAAGCCGGAATACGCGAAACCGGTCAGGATACAAGGATGCTTCGTGTCTCCCGACGAGATAAGCGCGGTGGTCGACGCCGTCAAGGCGCAAGGCGAACCGGAGTATCACTCCGAGATCCTCAAGACCAACCTCATAACGCTCGGCGATTCGATGCCGGACGGCTCTGGCGGTACCGTCGGATCCGACGATCCTTTGCTGTGGGATGCCGCCGACATCGTCGTGGCGAGCGGCATGGGTTCGACGTCCAATATTCAGCGCAAGCTCAAGGTGGGCTACTCGCGCGCGGGACGTATAATGGACATGCTTGAGGAAAAGGGCGTCGTCGGGGCACCAAACGGTAGCAAGCCGCGAGAAGTGCTCGTCGACGCAATGGAACTCGAAACGCTCAAGGCCTTCGAACAGGCCGATGGGCAGTAAGCACGAGGAGGGCACAGTGGCTCAGACGACATCGGGAAAGGTGCTTCGCGAGGCCCGTGAACGCAAGGGATACGATTTGAATACTGTGGCGCGCAGGCTGCGTATACGGCCAGATATACTGCGCGCCATAGAAGCCGGCGATTCTAACGCCATGCCTCCGCGCGGCTATACGCGGAACATGGTGAATGCCTATGCGAGACTGCTCGGGTTGAATCCGACCGAAATCGTAAACATGTACCTCGACGAGGCGTACGCCGAACAAGTGGAACGTGCGCGCGATTCGGGGCCCTCGAGCGGGTTCAACATGTCGCGCGAGACCCGTCGTTCCCGTATGCAGGTAGGAGTCGGAGACCGTTACGAATCTTCGCCGAACAATATCTACGACGATCGCGTATCGAACCAGGGCGGGACGCGCCAGTTCTCGCGCATCCTGTACGATGACGGCACGCGTTTCGCCCGTGACGATTACGGCGTGACGCGCGAACGCTCGAACCGTTCGGGCAAATCCGATCGTGACTTCTCGAGCCATCACTCCGGCTACGAGGCGACGAATTACAGTTTCCTCGAACAAGGCGAGCAGAGGCGCTCGTCACGCCATGTCTACGCAGGCCAGACGCCGATGGAATACTCGGCCTCGCGGCTACCGGCTTTCCTGCAATCGCGGGCGGCACTCATCGCGATCGGCGTTCTCGTCTTGGCGGTCATAATCGTGTTGGCGATCGTCTTCCTCGGTGGAAAGAACGAGACACCGAAAGACGACGTGTCACAGCTGCCGGTCTCCGGCATAACCGACACAACGGGTTCGGGCACGGCCGTGAGCGCTTCTGCTGCATCGACCGAAGCCGCACCGACCAGCGCCAAGGTGGTCTATTCGGTGGCTTCGGGCGAGTCGTGTTACGTCGAGACGTATACCGACGGTGACCTAACCGATGCAGAGGAGCTCACCGGTCCCGCCGAAAAGAAGGTCGACGTTACCGGTAAATGGACCATCACCACGTCGTCGCCGGATTCGCTGAAGGTCACGGTCGACGACAAAGAGGTGAAGCTCAAGGAAGACGCCGATTACGGCGGACTCTACGCCTATACGGTGGATTTCCCGGCGATTCTCGCAGACTGGAACGCAAAGAACACAGCGACGGGAGCGCAGCGCACGGCGGCGTCTACCGCTGCAGCGGCGGCGAATTCCACATCGTCGAGCTCGCGTTCATCGTCGGAATCCAGCGAGTCCGAAGAGGTAGAGTACGACGAAAACGGCAACCGTCTCGACGAGGACGGCAATCCGGTCGACGAAGACGGAAATCCGATCGAGGAAGAGTCGGAGGACGAATCCGAGAGCGAGAGTTCCGAGGAAGATAATGACGAAAGCTCATCAGAATAATCGTTTCAAGGACAGAGGAGTATAACGTGGCTAAGGAATCGTCATTCGACGTTGTATCGTCAATCGACATGCAGGAAGTTGACAACGCGTTTCAGCAAGCGCGGAAAGAGCTCACCCAGCGCTATGACCTTAAGGGATCGGGTGCGGAGATTTCGCTCGACAAGTCGGCGAAGACCATGACGATCAAGGCGCCGAGCGATTTCGTCGCTGGCCAGGTGGTCGACATCATCGGCTCGAAACTCGTGCGACGCGGCATCGAGCTCAGCGCGGTCAAGTGGGGAGAGTCGCAGCCGTCGGCAGGCCAGTCGGTCACCAAGGTGGCGAACATCATCGAGGGCATCGACCGCGATACCGCCGGCACGATCAACAAGGACATCAAAGCCCTCAAGCTGAAGGCGAAGGTCCAAATCGAGGGCGACCACCTCAGGGTCAGCTCCGCATCGCGGGACACGCTTCAGGAAATCATCGCCTTCCTGAAGGGCCAGGATTACGGCCAGCCGCTCCAATACGTCAATTATCGCTAAGCGGCTGTCGAACGGCGGGTCAAGAATGGAAAAATCGGTTGCATTCATCACGATGGGATGCGCGAAGAACGAAGTCGACACGAGCCATATGCAAGCACGGCTGCTCGAAGCGGGTTATGCGCTTTCCGACGATGTCGAACGCGCGGACGCGATCGTCGTCAATACCTGCTCTTTCATACAGTCTGCTACCGAGGAGAGCATCGAGGCCATACTCGATGCGGCAGGAATCGATTCGGTTGCTCGCGGAGACGCCAAGCTCATCGTGGCGGGATGCATGCCTGCACGGTACGGTTCCGAGCTCGATAGCGAACTTCCCGAAGTCAGCGCGTTCGTCACGTGCGCTGACGAGTCGTCTATCGTTTCGGTTATCGATTCGGCGCTCGACGTCGAGCGTATTACGATGTTGACTGCAGTTGAAGCTGGTGGGTACCTGCCCGAGGGGTCGGTTTCAGCATACGTCAAGATCTCCGACGGATGTGATCGGTTCTGTGCTTATTGCACGATACCCTACATCCGTGGCCGGTACCACTCGTTTACGCTCGAGGATATCGAAGACGAGGTCCGGGCGCATGTTTCGAAGGGCGTGCGCGAGATCGTGCTCATCGCTCAGGATACCGGACGATGGGGAAGGGATTTCGAAGAAGCATCATCGCTTGCGAGCCTCGTCGACGAGCTCGCAGGTGATTTTCCCGATACATGGTTCCGAATCATGTACATCCAGCCCGAAGGCGTAACCGACGACCTCATAGACGCCATCGCCCGCAACGAGAACGTCTGCAGCTACTTCGACATACCCTTCCAGCATTCGAATGCAAAGCTGCTTCGGTCCATGAACAGATCGGGCGACGCGGAGAGCCATCTTGCGCTCCTCGAGCGCATCAGGGAGATGATTCCCGATGCTGCGTTGAGAACCACCCTCATCGCCGGATATCCCGGGGAGACCGATGAAGCATTCGAAGAGCTTTGCGATTTCGTGGAAGAGGCGCCGCTCGACTACGTCGGCGTGTTCGCCTATTCGCGCGAGGAAGGCACGCGTGCATACGATCTCGAAGGACAGATCGACGAGGATGAAAAGCTTTCGAGAGCGCAAACGCTCAGGGACCTGGCGGATACCGTGTGCGCACCGCGCATTGCGTCGCGGATAGGCTCCATCGCCGACGTCCTCGTGTGCGGCATCGAAGAAGACGGGCAGCTGTTCGGACGCACCATGTGGCAAGCTCCTGACGTTGACGGCGTCACCTACCTCGACAAGGGCGCGATGGGCGAGGTCGTGAAAGTCGAGATCGAAGACGCTCTCCTGTACGAAATGGAAGGGACGGCGCTGTCGTGAGCGGGGATAGGAGCGGAAACGCCCAGCGCATTTGGACGCCGTCCAACGTGATAACGATTATCAGGATACTGCTCGTTCCGGTGTTCGTGGCAGTCCTGCTCGCACCCTGGCCGGAATGGTTCGGCTTCATAGCATTCGACGAAGGCTTGAAGCGCTTGATGGCCGCTGCGGTGTTCGTGTTGATTTCCTGCACGGACTGGCTCGACGGATATCTAGCCCGAAGCCGCAACGAGGTCACCGATTTCGGCAAATTCATGGACCCGCTCGCAGACAAGATTCTCGTATGCGCGGCGCTCGTGAGCCTCGTCGAGCTCGGATCGCTGCCTACCTGGGTCGTCATAATCATCTTGGGCCGGGAATTCATCGTGTCGGGCGTTCGCATGATGGCGGCAGTAAAGGGCACCGTCATCGCGGCGAGCATGCTGGGGAAGTTCAAGACGGTTTTCCAGATGATCGCGATCGTGCTGTTCACGATCAAGGATTCGCACACCGTCGGCGGGTTTGATGTCGCGCTGGGCGATGTTCTCTGGGTAGTCAGCTGGATTACGATGCTGATAGCCTTGGCCCTCACGATTGCGTCGATGATCGATTACCTATACAAGGGGCGTGAGCTTCTCGGGTTCGGCGCTGCTGCCGATAACGATACGGACGCATGCTTGCCGTCTGACGAGCAAATCGGGGAGCTCGCACGTGACGTCGTCGAACGCGCGGCGGCTCGCGGCATCACGGTATCGACGGCTGAGAGCCTGACAGGTGGCCTCATTGGATCGTGGATCACCTCTATCTCGGGTTCATCCGAGATATACGCGGGCGCTATCGTGAGTTATACCAACGAAGTCAAGCATGCCGTATTAGGCGTATCGGAAGAAACGCTGGCAATGCACGGAGCCGTTTCGGAGCAAACGGCATGCGAAATGGCGGAAGGGGCGCGTCGACGCCTTTCGACCGATATCGCCATTTCGGTCACGGGCATAGCGGGTCCCGGAGGCGCGGAACCCGGAAAGCCCGTCGGCACCGTGTGGATGGGCGTCTCGACCGACGAGGGCACGAAAGCGCAGCGCTTCACGTTCGCAGGCGATAGAGCAGACGTTCGCAACCAGACGGTCTGCAAGGCTCTCGAGGCCATAACGGAAGCAATCGGGCGGATCGATTAGAAGCTAAAGCAATCGTGCGTTTCAGGTCGATCCGGGGAATTGCTCGGTGGCTCGGTAGGGGCACGGAGGCGACGCTCGAGCGAACCCGCGGGTAGCTATCTGCAGGTTCGTCTGCAAGGTTGGTCGATTATCGTTGCTCATGAGCCGAAGATGCTTGACAACAAACATCTGTTCGGTATACTTGTTCATGCGATAGAGAGAAAAGAAGGTGCCATGAATCAGAAAAAGTCAGAGCTTGTCGACTTCACAACAAATCAAATCAAGTCTAAATTCGGCGACGGCGCCATCATGCGCTTCGGAGACGCCAACAAGGACCTCACGGTCGACGCCATACCGACAGGCGCTCTCATCTTGGACAAAGCGCTCGGCATCGGCGGCGTCCCGCGGGGCAGGATCGTCGAGATATACGGCCCTGAATCAAGCGGCAAGACGACGCTCGCCTTGCAGATACTCGCCGAAGCCCAAGCACTCGGCGGCATCGTCGCCTTCATCGACGCAGAGCACGCTCTCGACCCCATATATGCGGCCAGGCTTGGCGTCGACATCGACGAGGTGCTCATCTCCCAGCCCGACACCGGCGAGCAAGCGCTCGAAATTTGCGATATGCTCGTGCGGTCTGGCGCCATCGATTGCGTTGTCATCGACTCCGTCGCCGCACTCGTTCCCCGCGCCGAAATCGAGGGCGAAATCGGTGACACGACGGTTGGCCTCCAAGCACGGCTCATGTCGCAAGCGCTGCGCAAGCTGGCTGGCTCGCTCTCCAAGTCGAACACGACCTGCATCTTCATCAATCAGCTCCGCGAGAAGATCGGCATCATGTTCGGCAATCCGGAAACGACGACGGGCGGTCGCGCCCTGAAATTCTTCTCGAGCGTCCGCATCGACATTCGACGCATCGATTCCATCAAGGCAGAAGGCGAAGTCGTCGGTAACCGCGTTCGCGCCAAAGTCGTCAAGAACAAGGTTGCACCTCCGTTCAAGCAAGCCGAATTCGACCTCATGTACGGCAAGGGCATTTCGAAGGAGGGGTGCATCGTCGACATGGCCGTCGAAGCCGGCGTGGCCAAGAAGAGCGGCGCGTGGTACACCTACGGCGAAGAGCGCCTCGGTCAAGGCCGCGAGGCCGCCAAGCGCACGTTGGCGGAAAACCCCGACTTGCGTGACGAGCTCGAACTGAAGATTCGCGAAGCCTTCGACATTCCCATCATCAAGAGGACCGAAGAAGAAGCCGACGCCATAACGCCCGCCGAAAAGCCCGGCGGCAAGAAACGCTAGCATGTCTCGCTCGTCTACAATCGAGGCGCTCAAACAGCAGATTGCTCAAATCGAATCCGGGTCGTCAAGGTTCGGCGGTTCGGATTCGATTCATGTGGAGCCAAACGCCGCTCCAGAAACCGCATCGACTGAAACGGAAGATGCAGCAGTTCCTCGACTTCGAAAAAAGTTAGTCGACGACAGCGCTACAAGAGACGATGGAGGCCACGACGATGAGTCAGCGCGCGCCTTCAAGAAGATCATCGACCTCGTCAATGCAGCCGACCGCTCGGAGAAGACACTGAGGGAACGCCTTGCCCGCCTCGGGTTTTCCGAAGCTTCCATCGACGAATCCATCGAACGTGCCCGATCATACGGGTTCGTCGACGATATGCGCTTCGCAGAGGTTCTTATCAGAAGTCGCATCTCGCAACGGAAGGGAAGCGCCGGTATCGAACGCGAGCTCGTCTCGCATGGAATCGACCCCGACCAAGTTGACGGATGGCCCGATGCTTACGTCGCTGACTTCGACAACGAGCTCGATAGGGCGCTCAGCCTCCTCGATGCAAAGCCGCCAAGGTCCAAGAACCTCAGAGACGGCGCGTACCGAAAGCTCATGCAACGCGGGTTTCCCACCTCGGTCGCATCGAGTGCCGCGCGGATGTGGGCCGAGCAAAACCGCGTTGATTAATTGACAGCGGGTCATCTTTTATAGATATTTTTATGACGATGCCCGAAGGGTTAATCTATTTTCCCCTGAATACACGTATCATGATATTTGTGAGAATTAGTACCCGCATGGGTGTTTATATAGTGACATTTCGAATATCGACACCATCTACGAGAGCTCTATTCTCATGCCTGGAATTATGCAGTTCCAGGCTATCAGTGCATGTAAGCGGATAGGAAGGAGAAACGATGCCTGAAGTCGTATGGGCCATCATCGGCATTGTCCTCGGCATCGTTCTCGGTTTCGTAATCGCACGATACATCGCAAACGGTACGGTAAAGCGCCAGAAAGAACAAATCGAATCCGTACTCTCTGACGCACGCCGACAAGCCGAGACGATCAAGCGCGAGGCCGAGGTCGAAGCAAAGGACGAAGCACTGAAGCTCAAGGCCGAAATCGAGACGGAGCGCAAGGAGCGCCAGCGCGAGGTGCGCGAAGCCGAGCATCGCGTTCAGCAACGCGAAGAGTTGCTCGATCGCAGGACCGATTCGCTCGACCAGCGCGAGCATCAGATTTCGTCGCTACAGGGCCAGGTCGAACGTCGTCAACGCGATCTGGAAAAGGCCGAGGACGAAGTCAACAAGCGCCTCGAAAGCGTGGCGGGCATGACGCCCGAACAGGCGAAGCAGGAGCTTCTCAACAATCTCAAGGACGAAGTCGCTCACGAGAGCGCGCAGATCATTAGGGATTCCGAAGCGCGTACGAAGGCCGAAGCGGACAAAACGGCGCGCTCGATCCTCAGCCAGGCAATGCAGCGCATCGCCTCTGAGCATACGATCGAGAACACGGTATCGGCCATCCAGATCCCGTCCGACGACCTCAAGGGTCGCATCATCGGGCGCGAAGGCCGCAACATCAGGTCCTTCGAGCAGATCACCGGCACCAACCTCATCATCGACGACACGCCGGAATGCGTCACCATTTCGTGCTTCGATCCCGTACGCCGCGAAATCGGTCGCGTCACGATGGAGAATCTCATCGCTGACGGCCGTATTCATCCCGCTCGCATCGAGGAGACTTTCCAGAAGGCCGAAAAGCTCGTCAACCAGCGAGTTCAGGAAGCGGGCGAACAGGCCACGTTCGATACCGGCATCCACGACATCCACCCGGAACTCGTGCATACGCTCGGTCGTTTGAGGTACCGCACTTCATACGGCCAAAACGTTCTCAACCATTCTCTCGAAGTCGCGTATCTGTGCGGTGTTATGGCAAGCGAGCTCGGACTCGATCCGGTGCCCGCCAAGCGTGCCGGCCTCCTGCATGACATCGGCAAGGCGATCGATCGCGAGGTCGAGGGCAACCATGCCGTCATAGGCGCAGATCTCGCCCGGCGATTCGGCGAGAACGCAGCGATTGTGCATGCCATCGAAGCGCATCACAACGACGTCGAACCCAATAGCGTGCTCGACGTGCTCGTGCAAGCTGCAGACGCCGTTTCCGCTGCCCGCCCCGGCGCACGCAAGGAAACGCTCGACGCATACATCAAGCGCCTCGAGAAGCTCGAGGAAATCGCAATGTCCTATCAGGGTGTCGAACGTACATACGCCATCCAGGCAGGCCGCGAAGTTCGCGTCATGGTCGAGCCCGAAAAGATCGACGAAGCGCAGACCGTCGTGCTCGCGCACGATATCGCCAGCCGCATCGAGAACGAGCTTCAGTACCCCGGCCAGGTGAAGGTCGTCGTTATTCGCGAAAGCCGCGCGATCGGCATTGCGAAATAAGCACCGATGCAATCGCTGGAACATTTCGTAGAATCTGTCAACGGTACGAGCCACCTCCGAATCGAGCATGATTTCGGGGGTGGCTTCGTTCGTCTCCAAACCTCGGAAGCCGAGCGAAGGCAAGCAGCTCAGGATATCCAGTGCAGCGAGGACATCGTGCTCGAGCTGCTCAGGAATTCCCGAGACGCCCATGCCACGCATATTTTCATCGCCATGGCCAAGGAAGGGGAACAGCGCCATCTGACGGTCATAGACGACGGTGACGGGATACCGGAAGAAATGCACGAGCGCGTATTCGAGCCCCGCGTAACGTCTAAACTCGATACTTCGCACATGGACGCCTGGGGATTGCATGGTCGTGGCATGGCATTGTATTCGGTTTCCGTCAATGCGAATGAAGCTCGCGTCATGCAATCCGAATCGCGCAAAGGCTGCGCCATCAAGGTCGAGACGGACGTGAGCGTGCTCGGCGAAAAGAAAGACCAATCGAGCTTTCCAACGTTTTCGATGAGCGATGAGAAGACGGTGTCGGTTCGCGGTCCGCGTAACATCTTGCGCACAACATGCGAATTCGCCATCGACAGCAGGGCGCAGTGTTCCGTATACATCGGATCGCCCGCCGAGGTCTGCTCGACGATCTACTATTATGGACTCGCGACGCTCTCGTCGATCGATCGTCTGTTCTGCAAGGACGTCGCATCCCTTCCGCTCATAAAGCGGCTCGCGACGGCGCGAACCCCCAAGGATTTGGCCGAGCTTGCAGAGGGCATGGGCATGAGCCTTTCCGAACGCACGGCGCGGCGCATCATGGATGGTCAGGTATCGGTTCTTTCCCCGATTCTCGACGACATCGTCATCGAATCGCAGCCCAACGATGCGCATCCCCGTATACGCCAACGGAAGAAGACAAGGCCGTATGCCTTGACGCAGGACGACAAAGAGCTGCTTGCATCGGGCGTCATGGATGCCTATGCCGAAATTTCACGTCGGTATTATCTAGAAGCAGGAGTCGAACCGAGCATCCAAGCGAAGGCGGATAGGATCACCATTACGATCCCTGTCGTCAAGCGCCCATAGATAGCGGTTTTGCGCAATGCATGCAGATGATTAGATTGCCTGTTGAAACGCAGGTTCAATATCGCTAAAATTGCTTTTCGCAACCATATACAAGTAGCATATCGAACGAAATACATTCGCCCTCGAACTGCTGAACGAACTGAAGGAAAGATATGCAGGGTAACGATCAATATTCCCAGTTAAGCTGCCTTAAGGTGTCTTCGAAGTCCTCTCCGGCTTCTGTGGCGGGGGCTATCGCCGGCATGGTGAAGGACGGCGTGCCGGTCGAGATGCAAGCTGTTGGCGCCGGCGCCGTCAACCAGGCGGTCAAGGCCATAGCGATTTCGAGGGGCTTCCTGTCGCCGGTCGGCATCGAGATCTCGTGCATTCCTTCGTTCGCCGACATCATCATCGACGGCGAATACAGAACGGCTATCCATTTTTCCATCAAGGCGCAGTATCTCCACGGTGTCGCGGATTCCGACGGCTATCCTTCCGATAACGATTAGACGCGAGCGCATGAATACCTCATACCCCTCTCTTATGGACCTGACGTTTCATGTGCAGACGTTCGGTTGCCAGATGAACAAGCACGATTCCGAGCGTGTAGTTGGCATGCTCGAGAATCTCGGTGCACAACAGGTCGACACAGTCGGCGAGGCTGACCTCGTGGTATTCATGACGTGTTGCGTGCGGGAGGCTGCCGACGTAAGACTCATCGGCCAGGTCAACACGATGAAGAACGACCCGCTACGCAAAGGGTCTCCCTTTTCCAAACGGCTCATAGCAATAGGAGGTTGCATCGGCCAGCGCGATGGAGACAAGCTCTTCAAGGAGCTGCCCCATGTCGACGTCGTATTCGGAACGAACAACCTCGCCTCGTTACCCGCCTTGCTTCTCGACGTCATAGCCAATGGCGGCCGCAAGGCCGAAACGCTCGAGGAGTCAGATGCGTTCCCGACCGAGCTTCCCACCGTGCGGGAGCATTCCTGGGCCGCATGGCTGCCCATCACCATAGGGTGCAACAACTTCTGCACGTATTGCATCGTTCCCTATGTGCGTGGACGCGAGAAGTCGCGACTGCTCGAAGACATCGTCGAGGAAGCGAAGCGCTATGTAGCCGCAGGCGTCAAGGAAATAACCCTTCTGGGGCAGAACGTGAATTCGTACGGACGCGATCTCTACGGCAGCCCGCGTTTCGCCGACGTCCTCGATGCGATCGACGCGACCGGCATCGAGCGGCTCCGCTTTGCCACGAGCCATCCGAAAGACCTCACCGATGAAGTAATCGGCAAGTTCGGAACGCTCAGGTCCCTCATGCCGGCGTTGCATTTGCCTGCGCAGTCCGGTTCAAACCGCATCCTCAAAGCGATGCATCGCGTCTACACCGTCGAGCATTATCTCGAGCTCGTCGACAAGATCCGCAACGTCCGACCGGACATCGCGCTCTCGACGGACATCATCGTCGGCTTTCCGGGCGAGACCGAGCAGGATTTCGAGGATACGTACCGGCTCGTGGACCGTGTCGGGTATTCTCAGGTCTTCACGTTCATATACTCCAAGCGCGAGGGAACGCCGGCTGCCGAAATGGTGGACGACACGCCTCGCGAAGTAATCCAGGAACGCTTCGACCGCCTCGTCGACCTGGTTCAAAAACATGCATACGAAGCGAATCAGCCCGAGCTCGACACCACGGTCGACGTGCTCGTTGAAGGCTGCTCGAAGCGCGATTCAAGGCTTCTCGCCGGAAAGAGCCCGAAGAACCAGACGGTGCACGCGGCAATCCCCGACGGCGTTGACATCAACGACATCGTCGGCGCCATAGTACCCGTAAGGATCGATGAAGCGCGCACGTGGTATCTCAAGGGAACCCTTGTATCGTAACGACCATGGTCGCGCGTGACGTATATTCAACGGTCTGCTGCATCGTCGGTCCAACTGCCTCTGGAAAAACAGCGCTCGCCCAAGAGCTTGCCATTTTGCATGACGGGGAAGTGGTAAGCGCTGATTCGATGCAGATATACCGCGGCATGGACATCGGGACCGGGAAAATCGCGGAAGGGGACCGTATGGTGCCCCATCACGGATTGGATTTAGTCGATCCCGGCGAACCGTATTCGGCGGCCTTGTTCCAAGATTACGCACGAGCCTGTTTCCGCGATATCGCCTCGAGGGGAAGAAACGCGTTTCTTTGCGGTGGTACTGGGTTCTACGTCAGGGCGGCTATCGACGACTACGAATTCCCCGCCGGAGAACAGGTTGGAAATGCCCTACGCGATCGGCTCAACGCGTTTGCAGAGCGAAACGGTGCGCATGCGCTCTGGACCCAGCTGAAGGATGTGGACCCCGAGAGCGCCGACCTCATACCAGAAAACGACGTAAAGCGGGTCGTGAGGGCGTTCGAGCTGCTCGAAGACGGGACGACGTACTCTCGGCAAAAGCGGGCACTTGCCAACCTTCCCCAGCTCGTACCGGCAGTCTTTATAGGGCTGGCGGTCGATCCTGCAGTGCTGCGAAAGCGCATTGACGACCGCGTTGACGACATGGTTCGGGCAGGCCTCGTAGACGAAGTGCAATCTCTGCTCGATAGGGGATTTCGGGAGGGGATAACCGCGCCACAAGCTATCGGATACAAGGAGATCGTGGAAGCGATCGACGGGCGCATCACGCTTGACGAGGCGATCGAGCAGATAAAGATCGCGACGAGACGTTATGCGAAACGCCAGCGCACGTGGTTCAGGAAGGACGCTCGCATACAATGGATCGAGGCGACGTCGTTCGACCTCGCAGAAATGACGGACGAAGCTTCCCGCATTATAGACAAGGCATTCGCGAAAACCTCGGGGTCCAACGGAGAGTAGCGTTATCATGGCAGTGGTTCGTTTCGAGCACCATGCGTTTCGAGGCACACGGAATTTTGAGCGCTTCGAAGGACCGTCCACGTTGATTATTGAGGTTAGACCGTATGCAAGGTATAGAAGAATATCGTGAACGTGCCGTCCTCGTGGGAATCGATTGGCCGGGAAGCACCTGGCCGGTGACCTCCTCCCTCGAGGAGCTTGCACGTCTTATCGACACGGTTGGCGCCGAAGTCGTCGCAACCACGTCGCAACGCCTCGAAAGCCCCAATCCGAAAACGTTCGTAGGGAGCGGCAAAGCGAACGAGATTGCAGAGCTTTGCCGCGCATGCGCCGCCGATCTCGTCGTGTTCGATGATGAATTGACGCCGTCTCAGCAGGCCAATCTCGAGAAGATCGTCGATCGGGACGTCAAGGTGATCGACAGGACGGCTCTCATCCTCGATATTTTCGCGCTTCACGCCACGACGAAGGAAGGCCGTCTCCAAGTAAGGCTCGCCCAGAACCAGTACCTTTATCCCCGTCTTCGCGGCATGTGGGCTCACCTCGCGTCAAACAGGATGGGCGGCGGCGTCGGATCGCGTTTCGGCGAGGGCGAAAGCCAGCTCGAGGTCGATAGGCGCATGGTGCGCAACAGAATTGCATCGATCAAGCGCGAGCTTGCGCACCTCGATGACGTTCGCGCCATACAAAGGGAGAGCAGGTACAAGAGCGGGACCTTCAAGATCGCGTTGGCGGGATACACGAACGCCGGCAAATCGAGCCTCATCAACAGGCTCACAGGTTCGGACGTGCTAAGCTACGACAAACTGTTCGCAACGCTCGACGCTACGACGCGAAAGCTCAAGTTGCCCGAAGGGCGCGTCGTGACGGTCACCGACACCATCGGCTTTATCCGGAAGCTTCCCACGACGCTCGTGGAATCGTTCAAATCGACGTTGGACGAGATCAACGGGGCTGACTTGATTCTGCACGTCATCGACGGGTCGAGCGACGAGCTCGCCTACCAAATCGAGACGGTCGAAGACGTGCTCGGTCAAATTGGGGCGGACCGCATCGAGCGACTCACGGTCTTCAACAAATGCGACCTCATCGAAAGCCCCATCGCGCTGAAGCGTCTGATGGACAATCATCCCGAAGCGCTGGTCGTTTCCGCCATGACAGGGGAGGGAATAGACGAACTCGTCAATAGGATTTCGTATGCCGCCGCTGCCAGAGACGAGTTCTTCGATGTAGTGGTTCCCTATCAAAAAGGCGAGCTGGTGTCGCTGGCGCATAAACGATGCCATATCGTAGCCGAAGAGCATCTTCCGGAAGGCACGCATCTCATGATATACGTGCCACCAGATTGTAAACATTTGTTCGAATCGTTGAAATCGAACACATAGAGTGGAAAGGCGACGGCGCACCTTCGAAGGTGCGCCGTCGCCGTAAGAAACAGGAAACGCAAAAGCTTAACGTTGTTTACGCCGGCATGATGCGTGAAACCAAGGCTCCTAGAGGCGCCTGAAAACCGCGACGACCTTGCCGGCAATAGAACAATCCGTCGTGATGATGGGATCCATCGACGAGTTCTCGGGTTGGAGCCGAATGTGGTCGCGTTCCTTGTAGAACCGCTTGACGGTGGCGCCGTCCTCGAGTAGCGCGACGACGATATCGCCGTTGTTGGCGACCGGCTGCTCCTTGACGACTACGTAGTCGCCATCGTTGATACCGGCCTCGATCATGGACTCGCCGCGCACCGAGAGCAGGAACGAGGGCGCATCGCCGACTATGTCCGTCGGAAGGGTGATGGTGTCTGTGATGTTCTCTTCGGCGAGGATGGGCTCGCCTGCGGCGACGTTGCCGACGAGGGGAACGTCGACGACCTTGCTGAAGCTCGGACGAATCACGTTGAAGTCCGGCTCGGCCGGCTTCTGCGATGCCGGGAGCGAAATCGAGCGCGATTTGAGCGGATCGCGTACGATGTATCCCTTTTGCTCGAGCGTCTTAAGATGCACATGGACGGTTGATGGGGAAGAGAGCCCGAGATCGGCGCAGATTTCTCGCACGGTAGGACCATATCCCTTTTCCTCGATGCAGCGTTTGATGCTGTCCATGACGGCTTGCTGCTTCTTGGTCAGCTTCGTGGTTTCCTTTTCTGCCATGGCTCGCCTTTCTCGAACATTTGTCTGAATTTTCGTTGACAAGAACTTTTGTACGCATTATTATACACTCGAACAAAGGTTCTATGCAAGAGCAGGAGCGAGAAATGACAGGCAAGCGCACCATTAATCTCTACATAGATGGAACTTCGGCTCTCAAGCCAGATTTTGACGTACGCGAGCGCAACCGTGCGACGATCATACCGTTTCCCGGACATCATGCCGCCATCAAGCACATCCAGCTGATGTGCGATCGCGCAGACGCCGCAGAAGCTCGCGAGCCCCTCCGTTCGATACTCAAACGCATGTTCTATTCGGTGTTCGCTTCGAGCGAAATGCTGTGCAGCCTTCTTTTCGAAGATGTGCGCGGATGCCCGTACCAGCTGTTCACCAAGCGCAGCATCGCCGCCATAAGTGCTTCCATGACGCTGATTGCAGTAGCATCACTTGCATTTAGCTGCTAGCAAGCCAACACGCGGTAGCGGCATGATCGCCTGCAGGTGTGCCGCTACCGCATCTTAGGAACAATATATAGAGCCTTGTAATTGATTGGGCATAAGAAGTGGTATCCTTAGCGCAATGCAGTTTAAACGAAGGAGTATCATGCGTTGCCCATCTTGCGAGTTCCTCGAATCAAAAGTTGTCGACTCCCGTCCTTCAGATGACGGGACCACTATCCGTCGACGGAGAGAATGCCTTAATTGCAAGCATCGTTTCACGACGTATGAGCGTCTAGGCGACACGCCCTTGCTTGTGACGAAGTCAGATGGGTCATCCGAAACTTACGATCGTAACAAGCTCATGCGCGGTGTGACGGTGGCATGCGCCAAGCGTCCCATCACGCCCGACCAGATTACCGGCCTCATCGACAGCATCGAGTCCGAATTACGTGCGGCGCCGCGCAACGAGATCACCTCGAAGGATCTTGGGACCAAGGTTCTCGAGCGTCTCGCAACGCTCGACGACGTTGCGTATGTGCGATTCGCAAGCGTGTACAAGGATTTCAAGAACATAGAGGAATTTGCGTCGGCCCTCGAGGAGCTCAGATAGCATGGCCGATATCGCCGTACCCATACAGCGCCTCGACGAGACGCTCGATATGCCGTCATACGCTTACGCGGGCGACGCGGGACTTGATTTGCGTTCCGCGGAGGACGTCGTGCTGCAGCCTTTCGAGCGTCGGCTCATATCATGCGGAATCGCTCTTGCGATTCCGCGGGGATACGCGGGGTTCGTGCTTCCCAGAAGCGGCCTGGCGGCGAAACACGGCATTTCGATCGTCAATGCCCCTGGGCTCATCGACAGCGATTACCGCGGCGAAATCAAGGTCATCCTCGTGAACCTCGACGCTCACGAGCCGTTCGCCGTTTCCCGTGGCGACCGCATTGCGCAGCTCGTCATTCTCGCGGTTCCTTCAGTCGACCTCGCCGAAACCGACGATCTTGGCGAGACGAGCCGAGGTTCGGGCGGTTTTGGGAGCAGCGGCGTCTCGTCGAATGATTAAGTTCCATGCTCGTCGATATCGAACGTACCAAACGATATATGGCGAGAGATAGATTCGTAATTGACCATTTAGTCTCAAAAACACAATACGAGCGTTAAACAGGCTTAGAATGGCGTATATTAAGTATTCCCAGCTCAAGCCATCGTGATGAAGGACGAATTGATGCCCGAAACGAGCAATAGCAACGAACAAAGCACCGAGGAAATGCCTTTGCCGCCTACGACCCAGCAACCGACAGAAGCGTATGGGCAGCAGCAACCTCAACCACAGCTACCGACAGAGGCGATTGGACAGCAACAGCCGCAGCCTCAGCAACCCTGGCAGGCGCCTGAAGGCTCTCCGACGCCACCCGAGAATTGGAACCCTGCAAATCCTCAGCAAATGCCCGTCGACCAGCAGGCAAATTGGACTCCATGGGACCAGCAAACCGGCAACGGCAGCGGTTACCAGCAGGTTCCACCGCAAGGTCCGCAGCAACAGGGCCCGCCGACGCAAAACCCGCTGTTCCAGAGCATGCAGATGTTCTCGACGATGAGCCAGCAGGACGCCATCGAGTTTGCGTCAGCCAGGCGGTTCATAACGATCGCGCAGGTCACGGCTCTCGTGTCGCTCTTGTTCGGCGGCGTCATATTGAGCGGCGCGTCGATTATCATCGCCATCATAGGGTACCGCCGGCTTTCGCGCATTGCCGCCAATTATTCGAACGAACCGGCGCTGCAAGGCCTCATACGGCGTCCTGGAGCGCTGGCCGTAATCATGTCTGTGTTCGCGTTGGCGCTCAACATCATATCGCTCATAGCCGTGTATCCGTTGATAGTAGAGGCGTTGCAGAATGGCGATCTGTCCACGTTGTTCCAAAGCTCCTCGTCGCAGCTTTCCACCACGCCTTCGCCAGCACCTCCTGCGTCACCTGGTGATTCTTTGTTTGGATAAGTCTGATAATACATGTTATGTAAACTAACGGGTTGGGAAAGGGCTTTGGGAAACCGAGGTCCTTTCCTTTTCTTTTGTCTCCGAAAACGCCCCGGTGCGTTAAATCCATTCTGACAGTAATAGCTAAAACGTCCTCACACGCAATACATGCTCCTTCGAACGCTCGTCCGATGTGGCGCACAAACGCACACCATGAGATGCCACGATACGCGTTTGTACGTCTCCTGTTGCTTACACTGCCATGAAACCTCGCGCGTGCATCTTCGTCGGCAGTTGCTCATGTTGCCGTGATGCCTCGCGTGTGCTTCCTTGTCGCCCCATTGCACATACTGCCATGATGCATCTCGCGTATCTCAGGCACCTTCCAGCATGTCTCACGCGGCATCAGCCTGACAATATTGAATGTAAAAGTTCGATAACTCATGGTAATTGTACGTTAGTTGTACTTGGTTGACTTTCCTGGTATGTTTACCTATCATAACTCCGTTGGACGAAGCGTAGCGCAGTGCGATATCCGTCCACCCTCTTGGAGCCATTGGTAAAGGAGACATACGTGGACAAGATGTCAAAATCCCTCGAGGACTATATCGAGGCGATCGTCATGCTCGGCGGTACGACCGAGAAGGCGATACGTCCTTCGGATATCGCCAGGAAGCTCGGCGTGTCAAAACCTTCAGTTGGCAAGGCTCTCAGCACGTTGCGGGAACGCGGCCTCATCGACCAACCCTACTATGGCGAAGCCACGCTCACCGAAGATGGTTATCAGTACGGCATGGCCATGTTCATGCGCCATCGCTACCTCACGGCGTTCCTCGAGCAAGAGCTCAAGATTCCAAGCGACGTTGCAGAGGAAGAAGCTTGCCTCATGGAACACGCCATCAGCGACGACTCGTTCGAGAAGTGGGTTGCATTCATCAAGAGCCGCGGGATTAGCGTCGGCATCGACTAGGCTTCGCGACAGCGCCGCCATCGCCCAACACGAGCACCAAACAAGCTAATGAGCTCATGTGCGCCTTTGCGTTGGCGTACAATGTATCCCATGAAAAAGAATGCATCATCTTTCAATCGAATGACCGCGCGCATGGCGCTCAACTTAGCAGCACCGCATACCTGGCCGGCGGCTATCTTGCCGGCACTCATAGCATCGGCTGCAGCCACCAGAATGGGTCCGGTTTCCGTTTCGATGACGTTGGCGCTCCTCGTAATCGTCATCCTCATGCAATCTGCAGTCAACACGTTCAACGACTACTACGATTTCGTCAAGGGAACCGATTCCGACGAAGACAACGTCGACCCGAGCGATGCCGTGCTCGTCTACAACAACATCAACCCCCGCTCGGCGCTCGCGCTCGCAATCGGCTATCTCGCGGCGGCGTTCGTGCTCGGAATATACGCGATCGCCAAAGCTGGTTTCGCTCCGCTCGTCATCGCGCTCGTCGGGGCGCTGTTCGTCGTGCTCTATTCAGCTGGCAAGTCCCCCATCTCGTACCTTCCGCTTGGAGAAGCGGTGAGCGGCATCGTCATGGGAGGGCTCATACCGCTCGCAATCTACCAAGTGCTCACCGGCGTCCTCGATTTCACGCTGCTCATCATCGCCATACCGACCATCATCGGCGTCGGGCTCATCATGTTCACGAACAACACCTGCGATATCGAACGCGATATACCCGCTGGTAGAAAGACGTTGCCGGTAATCCTTGGGCGGCAGAACGCCGTTGCATGGTACCATCTCGCAATCATAGTTTGGGTCGTTGCCATCATCCTCAACGTGGCGATATGGTTCGCGCCGGGTCTCATCATCGTTCCGTTCATGCTGCTTGCCGCCTACCCGCCGGCAAAGGCGCTGTTCGGAAACAAGTTCCAGCCTAAGAACAGGTTGCAAGCCATGCCGCAAATCCTCAGCCTCAACATCGTCCTCGGGGCATTCTACGCCGCATCGATCCTCGCATCGACAACGTGTACGCTCGTGCTTTAGGTTTCGGGAAACGTGGCCTTGCAAGCCCTTATGACCAGGGAATTTGAATAGGGTCGGAGAGCATGGTGCTCAATCGCCCCATGTCGAGCGCATCGAGCAGCTCTTGGGGCGTTGCAGGCTCCTCTGACGCCGTAATGCCCGTCACGTACGCGATATGGCCGACGATGGCTTCGGGCGACTTATAACGTGCCAAGAGCTCGTCGAGACCGGCATCGCGGTCGCGCTTCGAAAGCCTACGATCGCGCTCGGCGACGAGCAGCGGCACATGAGCGTATTCGCAACGGGGAAAGCCGAGCATGTCCTGCAGGTACATTTGCTGCGGCGTCGAAGCGAGCAAATCCACTCCCCTCACGATGCAGGTGACGCCCTGCTGCGCGTCATCGACGACCGAAGCAAGTTGATAGGCGAACAGGCCATCCGAACGCCTTATGACGAAATCGCCACATTCCCGTGCGAGGTTTTGCTCGTATGCGCCCTGAACGAGGTCGACGAGCCCGTAAGATTCGTCTGGAACCATCAGACGCCACGCTGGTTTTCGCTCGAGGGACCTCCGCGCAACGTCGTCAGCATCGAGATGCCTGCACGTCCCCGGATACACGCGTTTCTCGCCGCGATGCGGCGCAGCGGCCGCCTTGAGGTCCGCCCGCGTGCAGAAGCATGGATAGACGAGCCCCTTTGCATGCAGCTCATCATATGCTTCGGCGTATACGGCATCCCTTCCCTGCTGGTAGAACGGTCCCCTATCCCAGGTTAGCCCCAGCATTTCGAAATCGCGCATGATCTGATCGGCGTATTCCGGACGCGACCGTTCGACATCAAGGTCCTCGATGCGCAAAACGATGCTGCCCCCGCGCGATTTCACGATCAGCCACGACATGAGGGCAGCATAGATGTTTCCAGCGTGCATACGGCCGGTTGGCGATGGGGCAAACCGGCCGACCACAGCATTACTTTTCATGCGCGAATTCGTATCCAAGCTCGAATGCCTTGATATTCGATTCGATGGTCTTCGGCGGGACGCGATTCTCGATGACCGACTTCCAGACATCGATGCCGAAGTTCAGCCGTGGCTCGAGGGCGCCGAGAATGGCAACGTTTTCGCATTTCGCATTGCCCGCCTCGACTGCAATCGCACGGGCGGGAATCACGACGGCCCCCGCGTCTTCGAGTTTGGCATCGACGCGAGCAGGCATGCTCGCCCGTCCACATGCGACGGGCAATGGCTTGATGCTCTCGTCAGCCACCAGAAGATATCCCCCGTCTTTCAGGAACTCGATGTTCCTCAAGGCCTCTGTTTTCTCGAACGAAACGATGCAGTCAGTGGCACCGATATCGGCAACCATGGTCTGGACCTCTTCGCCGTACCGCACGACCGTCGTGACGGCACCACCGCGTTGGGCCATCCCGTGAATCTCGGAAACCTTGACGTTGTAGCCAGCTGCGAGCGCAGCGCGCGCGAGGAGGTCTGCAGCCAGAATCGTTCCCTGGCCGCCTACGCCGCACAACAGAACCGTTGTAGCCGAGCTCATCGTGCACCTCCCCTCTCTGCAGTGGATGGTATTTGCTCGATCGCGTTGAACGCGCAATACTGAGCGCATTGGTTGCAGCCGATGCAGAGCGCCGGATCAATCGAAGCGATACCCGTTTCGGCATCCTTCGAAATCGCCGGGCATCCGAGCGTCGTGCACGAACCACACGACCTGCAATCGCCGTTCACGAAGAAATGCGGCTTCCGCTCGCGGCTCAGAAGGACGCAGGGCGCCTTGAACACGATGATGCTCAGTTCATCGGCCTGTTCCTTGGTGGCCATCTTGATCGCCGAACGGACGGCCTTCATGTCGTACGGATCGACGAGCGAGACGTTCTCTATGCCGAGCGCGCCCAGCAGCCCAATGAGATCGAGCTCCCTGCTCGGGCGGCCCTGGAGCGTTTCGCCGTTGAAGGGGTTGCCCTGTCGGCCCGTCATAGCAGTCGTCCGATTGTCGAGAATGCAGACGGTGCCCGCGCCGTGATTGTATACGGTGGTGATGAGCGACGAAAGGCCCGAATGACCGAACGTCGAATCCCCGATGACGGCGACGACGGGAGCATGGTCCCTTCCCGCCAGCGCCAGCTCGAATCCGTGGGACATCGAGACCGAGGCGCCCATGTCAAGGCAGGTGTCCATAGCCGACAACGGGGGCAAGGTCCCAAGTGTGTAGCATCCGATATCGCCCGTTACGATGGCCTTGATCCGCGAGAGCTCCTTGAAGATGAGGCGATGCGGACATCCCGGGCAGAGCGCAGGCGGCCGAGCGGGAATATCGTCTGGCGCAGCGATGTGGTCCGGATCGTCATAACCGAAGGCCCTGCGGATGAGGCCCGGACTCAATTCGCCGTCGCGCGGGAGCACAGCGGGGAATTCGGCAATGTCGACGCCGAGGGCCGCGACTTCCTCGGTCAGGTAATCCGATCCCTCCTCGACGACGTACAGCGAATCGACTGACTTGGCGAAATCGCGCACGAGGTTCCGCGACAAAGGCCAAGTCATGCCGAGTTTTAGGACGGATGCATTGGGTAGGGCCTCTTTCACGTGCTGGTAGACGGCACCGCAGCAAACGATACCGATTTCGCTTCCGTTCCGCTCGACCTTGTTGAACTCGAACGTCTCGGCAAACTCCTCGAGCTGCTTTATACGGTCGAGCTGGACCTTCCTGCGCGGTTTCGCGAAAGCGGGCATCATAACCCACTTCGAGGGATCCTTCTCGTAGTCCTTCGGTTCGTATTGCTGCTTCTCCCCCGTCGCGACGGGCGTTTTCGTGTGGGATACGCGCACCGTGGACCTCATCATCACCGGCACGTCGAAACGCTCGGAAAGCTCGTACGCCGCCTTCGTCAGATCGAGCGCCTCCTGCGAATCGGACGGATCGAGGACGGGAATATGTGCGGCCCTTCCGTAAAAGTGCGAATCCTGCTCGTTCTGGGACGAGTACATGCCGGGATCGTCGGCAGCGAGAATCACGAAACCGCCGTTCACACCCGTGTACGCCGCTGTGAACAGAGGGTCTGCCGCCACGTTGACGCCGACGTGCTTCATGGTCGCCAACACGCGCGCACCAGCAGCAGATGCGCCCATTCCTACCTCGACGGCCACCTTCTCGTTGGTGCACCACTCTGCGTACACGTCATCGTATCGAGCAAAAGACTCGAGCGTCTCGGTAGACGGCGTACCAGGATAAGCCACCCCGATAGTGGCGCCCGCCTCCCAAGCGCCACGAGCAATAGCTTCGTTGCCGCTCATTAGCTGCATGCAATCCCCCATCCTCTCTTCGATGATTGCAGGTAAAAATACTCACCTATAGTAGAACAACGGGACAAGACGTCAAACGTACTTACGCCCTTTCGCGGTAGATAAGACAAAATACGCCGATTTGAATAACGTCGCCGGGTTTGAGCAGGCACGCCTCTTCCATCCGGTCATTGATCCACGTTCCATTGAATGAGTTCTCGTCCCTGATGACGCAGCCTTTCCCTCCGACTTCGATCGTCGCATGCTTGCGCGAAACGGTCATGTCGTTGAGGAAGATATCGCATTGCGGGTCGCGCCCGATGGACATGACGCCCTCCTTGAGCGCTATGTCGACGCCGGTTTGCGGGCCGCGGATGACTTTGAACTCGAATTTCTGCTTCTCGTCTTCCTTCAATAGCGAACCGTCAGGGTTCATCTTGACCGGCGTGAAACTCTGCGTCGACCCGAGGAGATGGAACCCGCAGCTCTCGCACTTTGCAGCGCCGGGCGTGATCTCGTTATTGCAGATAGGGCAAATTTCGCTCATATATGCTACCTCCATTTGAGCTGCCGGAATCGTTATGCAGCACTGGTCTTGTAATCGTTTATTATCGGCATCACGTTATAGATCTTCGAATCTGCCCGCGATGGACTACCGCTGATTCCGCCGATGAAACGCTGCCATGCTATACCGATGGCATCTATTCCATTGGGCGCCTCAACCGTTTCGCAAGCGATCAGGTCGCGCTCCGCCACGACTTCGTTTTGTTGCTTGTAGCGAATGACGCCAACCTTGTCGCCAGCATTGACGGTTCCGGTCAAGTCATTGAACTCAAGCGCTTGGCTCACGTTTCCTTCGAAGTCGAATACCTGAATCTGCGCATCCGGATCGGAAATCGTGGCTTTCACCGTTTTGTCGATCCAGTCTCCATGCGAGATTTCGGCGAGCACGGGGACGGTAGCGGTCGCGCCGTTGATCGTCGCGCTCGTCTGTTGGGCCGTGCTGGCAAGCGGCACTTCGCGCACGTGGTTGAAGCCCCATTCGAACAGCGACATGCAATCGACGAATCGCTGATGCTCGTCGGTAGAGCCAAGCACTATGGCGTACAGTTCGCGTCCGTCCTTGTTTGCAGCGCCCATGAACGACGGGCCCGCCGAATCGGTCACGCCCGTCTTGACGCCGATCGTGTACTCGTACATCTCGAGCAGCTCGTCAGTCGTCTCGAGCTCGACCTTCTCCTTCGAGCTTCCACGATCGACGGTGATGGTCGTCGACCCGCCAGCGACGATATCCCGTATTTGGTCGTATCCCATGGCGCATTGGGCAACTTTCGCCTGATCGGCAGCGGTGCTGTGCAAATTGCCCGCATAATCGCCGTCATCGAGCCCATGGGGGTTCTCGTACAGCGTGTTCGTGCATCCGATCTCGGCGGCCTTGTCGTTCATGGCCCCGACGAAGGCGGCAACGGGCGTTTCACCGGCCGATGGGTCGGATGCGAGGATCTGCCCCCCGACCGTCTCGGCAATCGCGAGCGCGGCATCGTTGCCAGAGGGCACGAGCAGCGCTTTCAGGGCCGCGTCCATGTCCATGACATCGCCTTGTTGCAGACCTGCACTCGACTCGCCGATCGTAGCTGCGTCTTCGCTGACGGCGACGAACGTCCCGTCAGCCGCTTTGTCAATAGCGACGATGGCGGTCATGACCTTCGTGATTGATGCGATTTGGGTTTCCGTATCGGCGTTTCTCGCGAAGAGCACATCGCCGTCGCTGTCCACGAGCGTGGCGAACTCAGCATCGACCGAAGGGCATTGCGCGACTGTGAGACCTCGCTCTTCAACCGAAGACCCGACGATCACATCCGCTTTTCGGACGTCGGCATAAGCTTCCGAGCCGAACGAGAACGTCAGCAATCCAAGAACGATGGCCAAGACGGCGAGTGCAGCTAACTGCGTCTTCGCTTGCGTTGCAATTCTGAGCATGTTTGTGTTGCGTTTGTGCATGGAGGGTATGTCACCTTATTCAGATTCTTCGCTTCCGCCGCTTTCGGTTTCCGATTCCTCTTCCGAAGAATCATCTGAGCTCGATTCGCTATAAGATTCATCCGAAGACTTCTCCTCGTCTTCGTCACCACTATCAGACGATGACCCGAGCGAGCTGGTATCGGTGTTGGGCCCTACGGCGTATACCTCGTTCTTTGGTTCGTAGATCGACTCGAACTCCGTTTCGGACACGACGTTTCCGGAGGCGTCCTTCACGATGCGCGTTACCACCATACGATGGCCGTCCTCGCCAGTCGTCTTGATGTACGAATCGCCCTTTTCGAGCGTATCGTCTTCTTCGTAGACGGTGGAGTACTTCTCGCCATCTTCCCATTCGCCTTCGATGGCCTCGACGGTGTACCCCGTGTAGACGCTATAGAGCTTCACCGTGACCGTCGTGTCGGTATAGGCAGCACTGATCAGCACGTCGCTGGTCAGATTGTTCGTCCATACGAAATCGAGCTCCGGGTAGCTCACGCCGACATCTCGGCCCGTGGGATAACTTGCGATGTAGAGCGAATGGTTGCGCCGCTCGGTCACGTCAAGTCCAGCTTCGAACACCGCGTTGAACACGGTCGTGGCAACCTGGCATATGCCGCCACCGATCGAGTCGACGTATTCTCCGTTGACGATCGAGCCTGCGGATTCGAACGGGGGATCCATGTTGGTATCGCCCGTGGTCTCGTTGAAGCTCCACTTGCCGCCATTGGCCGTCGCAACGGTGTCGTTGATAAGGTCGCAGACGAGCTTGATGTTGTGGTTGCGGTGCTCGGTCCCTTCTTCGTTTGAGAACTCGGTCGTGTACTCGCCGATGACGGAAATGATGCCGAGCTGGATGGCCTGCTCGACCGTGAGCGATTCGGGTGCGCTCGACTCGCCGATTTCGATGGTTGGCGATGCGGGAGAGCTGGCCGCAGACCATGCGATTCCCTCGGCACCATAAAGCTTTTCCTGCAGCTGGTTGCACGCCGTCACAACGTCCGGCACGCCAGTTCCACCTGTACTATGCACCACTATCCCATCGCCGGTCTTTTCGAACGTCACGGTAGGACTCGATCCGCTGGCTTTCGCGGGGGTTATCGACACGTTCTTGACGAGCGACGAGGTGGCCTCGGAGCTGTCGATGCTCGCCACGAGCTTTGCCTGGCCGTCGTTCTCGACAACGTCGACCTTCGTCCATTTGCCGAGCTCGATGCCATCTGCCGTCCAATTCGAATTGTGGTACACGAACGTCGCATTTGCGCCGAGCGCCTTGTTGATTCCGTCGCTGAGCGTTTGAGCTTGCTCCATCGTCGTGCGCGAGGGCGCGTTGACGGTTTCGGCGATAATGGAAACGTTTTGTTCGCCTGCGAGGAGGGCGTCGGAAATCTTCCCGGTGAGCCAGCTTCGGTCGACGATGTTGCCGTCATGCCCTTCGACCGGCTTGGCCTTTCCATCCTCGATTTCGACCGTCGTGTCGATGCGGCTCTTGCCGATGGCCTTGTCGATCGTTCCTGCAAAATCCTCGAGCGCGGCGGAATCATAGGTTATGGAAACGGGAATATGCTCTCCGCCGATCATGACGGCGAGACGACCGAACGGACCGCCTGACCGCCCCGCAAGGATAGCCTCTTCGATGAGAGAATCATAGGGAATGGTCGCCTTGAGCAGCGCTCCCGTCGTCGACCACGAGGTGACATTGGAAGCGGCCTCGTCCGCCGAAATCTGCTCTGCTTGCGCCGATCGTTCTTGACGCTCGAGATCGGTTTCGCCTTTGTCGCGTGCCTCTTCGCTCGCATAGACGGAAATGCTCGATTCGGAGAACTGATGCCCGTACGTATCCTCGAGCTTCTTCTTCATGTCTTCGGCATTGAGGCCGCCGACCTCGACATTGCCTATGAAAACGTTCCCGTAGGCGCGCCCGAGATTCGTGACCGTGTCGAAAACGAACCCGAGCACGAGCACGAGCACGATCGTGGCGATTATGGCAAGCAGGCGCGAGGACTTGAAAGCCGATATGAGCGAAGACGCCGTGCCTGCCGGCGAGAACGAACGGCCGGTCATGAAGCCGGTAGTCCGCTCGGATGACTTCCCCGCGCGCGCAGCACGCTTCGACGCAGTTGCGTTCGCAGCGCGTTCGCGCCTGACGGTAGAGCTCGCCGAGCTCGACATGGATTGTCCCTGTGAGGGCCTGCGGCGCCTGACCGTGCGCCCCTCGAGGGAAACCGATGCCTTGGGGTGGGAGATCTTTTCGACTTTACCGTGATTCGCCATGCGTAGGACCGAGCGCTACCTTCCTGTATTCGTCATATGCGTGTACCACATAATATATGGTTGTCACGACGCCGAGGCACAACCCGATGTAAATAAACCAGATACCCCACGAACATGACATAGTATTGAACCCGGGAAGCCAGCCCCAGCTGCACAGGCCAAGTCCCTGAACCTGGGGAACGTTGAGCATGAGGCCCGCCATGCCGACAAATAGGAACGTCGTGGCGAACTTGCCCGCGTAGATGACGGGAACGCGGATGGAATACTTCTTCATGAGGTACGTCCCACCGATGAGCATCACGCCGTCCCTGATCAGGATGAGCGCGAAAATCCAGACGGGCAGCCGGCCGATGGCAAGCAGGCCGATGATAGCGCAAATCATGAGCAGGCGATCGACGGCGGGGTCGAGTAATTGCCCCACGCGCGATACCGTATGCGTGCGTCGCGCTATCTGCCCATCGACGAAATCCGTACACGCTGAAATGGCGAACACGGCCGTCGCGGCCAGCTCCTTGCCGGTGACGAGGAGCACGAACGCAATCGGAGCCATGCACAACCGTATGAAGGAAATGACGTTGGGAACCGTGAGTACCCTGTCCGTCACTTCTTCATCCCGGCCGCTCTGTCGCAGGCTCTCCGCCGCCATCTCTGCTTTGCTCCAATCGATAGAATGAAAGCCGGGCATCTGCCCGGCTTTCGCCATTTTACCAGGTTTAAGCTTTCGGTTCGGTTACGATTGGTCCTCGCTGCAAATCGCCATAGTCGATTTGCCCGCCAATCCACCTACGAAGCCGCTTCGAGCGCTTTCCTGACTTTCGCAGCCTTCTCCTCGTCGAGCAGAGCTAGTTTCTGCTCGAGAACAGCATCCCGCACAGGGGCCGTGGCGACGCCTTCGCTCGCCTGGTCGGCTTTCTCCGGCTCTACAGATGCGGCAGGAGCCACCGTTTCCGTAGCTGCGGGTTTGTCCTCCTTGGCAGCCGCGTTCTTGGCGGGCTTTTCCTGCACCGGCACGGTTACCGTGTCGATGGTGTGGGCAGTCGACGCAGGCGCATAGTTCGGATCCATCGAAAGGCACTTCTTGGGACAGACGGTGATGCAATATCCGCACTGGACGCATTGGAACCTGTCGATGGCCCATGTATGGTTCGCCTTGTCGACGCTGATGCAATTCGTCGCGCACGAGCGATCGCACATCCCGCAAAGGATGCACTGCTCGGCCTCGAGCGCTATATGGCCCTTCAATCCGGCGGGTTGCGGCTTCTTCTCGATCGGGTAGAGAACGGTTTCGGGTTTCTTGAACAATGACCCGAATGTCATTTTTCCTAATTTGAACACGCCCATGGCTCTACCTTTCAGTGCAGCTAATGCAGGGGTCGATGGTCAGAACGATCATGTTGACATCAGCGACATCGCAGCCCTTGAGCGCAACCGCCATGCCTGCGAGGTTCTGGGACGTCGGGGTGCGCATGCGCATGCGGTCGAGGAACTTGGTCCCGTTGCCCTTTGCGTAGTAATAGCATTCGCCGCGCGGCTGCTCGACGACGTTGCATGCCTCCGAATCGATGGCGGGGGCGCCCTTTACCGGCACCGCTATATCGCCAGCTGGAATCTTCGCCGCGAGCTCCTTGATGATGTCGATGGACTGGACGACCTCGGCGGCACGCACTTCCATGCGCGCATAGCAGTCGCAATTGTCGGACAAGATCGGCTGGAAGTCCGACAGGTCGCCATACGCTCCGTTCCCGAGCATGCGCACGTCGTAGTTGACGCCCGAAGCACGTGCGAACGGCCCCACCATGCTGAGGTTCAGTGCGTCTTCCTTGGAAATGACGCCTACTTCGGCCGTACGGTTATATACCGAAGGCTCGCTGAGGAACGCCTTGCAAACCTGCTCGTATTCGTCGCAGATGCCATCGAGCACGCTGACGAACTCGCCGAGCATGGATGCGTCGATATCGCGCTGAACGCCGCCGACCTTCACGACCGAGAAGATGACGCGACCGCCCGTCGTCTTCTCGAACAAGTCGAGAACGCGCTCGCGCAAGCGCCAGCAATGCATGAACAGCGCCTCATGCCCGAATGCGTCGGCGGCGAGTCCGAGCCAGAGGATATGCGAATGCACACGGGACAGCTCATGCCAAATGACGCGCAAGTATTCGGCGCGTTTGGGAACCTCGACTCCCATGAGCCGCTCTATCGTCTCGGCATAACCCATGGAGTGACCGAAGGCGCAAATGCCGCAGATGCGCTCGGCGACGTAGATGAACTGATTGTAGTCTTTGGTCTGCACGAGGCGTTCCAAACCGCGGTGCACAAAACCGATTTGCGGCGTGGCCTCGAGCACGACCTCGTCCTCGACGACAAGGTCGAGGTGCAACGGCTCCGGGAGCACCGGGTGCTGGGGTCCGAATGGGATGATGGATTTCTTTCCCATGCTACTCCCCTCCCTTCATCGAGTTTTCTCGCGACCGTGCGGCAGCAAGAGCAGCACGCACCTTGGCAGCTTTATCGGCATCGAGGCCCGAGAGCTTCGCCTCGATCTCGCCGTCGCCAGCAGCGCCAGCTTCGACCTCGCTTGGCTCGTCAGAAACGGGTTCCACGCCCTGACCACCGTTGAGCACGGCGCGGACACGTGCTGCCTTTTCCGCATCGAGCAAGGCGATCTTGGATTCGAGAACGGCATCGACCGGTTCGGCCTCCGCGCTTTCGACGGCCTTCGCTTCGGACTGTTCAGGCTCGGCTTGTTTGGGCTCGGGCTTCGCCGCACTCGTTCCAGCGCCTGACGCCGCAGCTGCCGCTTCGGCCTCGCGCGCCTTGAGCGCGGCCTCGACCTTCGCGACCTTTTCCGGGGACATGGTGGCAAGCTTCGCATCAAGACGCTGCCTGCGCTCCGGCGTCATGACGAACACGTGCCCTGCACCAGACGGTGCGGCCGCGTCGTCGCCAGCGGACGCTTCTTCCTTCGACGCTTTGGCGGCTGCAGCCTTGCGCGCCTTCTCGCGCGCGGCTTTCTGCTCGGGCGTCATGATCGTCATCGGCTCGGATATGGCAGGTGCGTACATGGTGCCAGCAAAGTCGATGGCGATGTCCTTCATGTCGACGCCGAAAAGCTCTCGCGCCTCGTTCTCGAACACGAACGCGGCGAGGAACATATCGGTGATCGAGGGGACGGCGTCGTCTTTCGTCACTCCGACGATCTTGAGGTTCCTTGCCAGCCCGTCTTTCATGAACGCATAATACAGATCAACGCCATTGTCGGTGTTCACAGCATGCGTCTCTATGAAGCGCCAGCCTTCGGCCTTCATGATCGCGGCTTCCCGATGAAGATTCTCGAGAGCGATTTCCACGAACTCGGTTTGCAATTTCATGCGCTTACGCCCCCTTCTTCGCTTCTTTGAGAGCCTTCGATTTCTCCTCCAATATGCCGAGCGCCTGTACCACGGCATCGATGATCGCCTCGGGCCTGACGGCGCATCCGGGAGCGTACACGTCCACGGGGATTGCCTTGTCCACGCCGCCGATCACGTTGTAGCAATCATGGAAGATGCCGCCCGTGCAGGCGCAGATGCCGCAAGCGACCACGACTTTCGGTTCGACCATCTGGTCGTAGATCTGCTTCACGACGGAGATGTTGCGCTCGTTGACCGAACCGGTCACGAGGAAGATGTCGGCATGCTTGGGGTTGCCGGTGTTGATGATGCCGAAGCGCTCGACGTCGAACCCGGGGCACAGCGCCGCGAGAACCTCGATGTCGCAACCATTGCAGCTCGAGGCGTCGTAATGTATGACCCAGGGAGATTTTGATGCATAACCCACGGTAATCGCCTTTCTGTTAGAACATCATCAAGATGATGTTGATCCCGCCGAACACGAGCGCCACGATCCATGCAGAGCTGAGCATGGCTTGCCATTTCACGCGGGCGAAGTTGTTGTCGATGAGGATTTCGAGGAACCATGCGGCAAGCGCCACGACGATGGCCAAAACGATGGAGATCGGGTTCGACCAGACGAAGAACATGCCCGTCCATCCGAGGAACAGTACCGTCTCGCACCAGTGCATGATTTCGACCTTGGCGAGCGTCTTGCCACTCATCTCGGTCGTCGTGCCGCGAACGAGCTCTTGGTGCGCATGATGAGACGTTGACAGGTCGAACGGGGACTTGCGCAACTTGATGGTGAGGATGAACAGGAAGCCGACGAAAGCGGGAATCGTCATCAGGATAATCGGCTGCGGATTGCTGAATACCTGACCGACGTTGAACGACCCTGCGGCCATGTAGAAGCAGACGGCCATGAGCAACACCATCGGCTCGTAGGACATGACCTGAACCGTCTCGCGGCCGGCGCCGAGCTCTGCATAGGGGCTGCGCGAAGAATACGCGGCCATGATGAAGAACAGCGCCGCCATCGTGATGACGAATGCGCTCATGAGCAGGTTGCCGCCCGTGAAGAAGATTCCCCCGGCGAAGGCGGTGAACACGAGCGCGCACGTCATGTAGACGCCGTCAACGCCCGAAACAGTGACGTCGTCCTTCTCGATGAGCTTGCGAACGTCGTAATACGGCTGGAGCAGCGGCGGCCCGACGCGCCCTTGCATGCGAGCCGAGATGATACGGTCGAGGCCTGCGAGCAGGCAGCCGAGGATCGGGGCAAGTATGGCGAACGCCACCGTGCCGATCAAGGTGATGAAGAATGACATCGACATGGATATCCGACCTTTCTGCTACAGCAACGGCAGCGTGAACCCGCTGGCGAGGAAAGCGATTACGATAATTGCGGCGCAGATGACTTCGCCGGGCCGACGGACTTTGGCCTCGCCGAATATCGAGGTCAAGTACAGGTTGCGGGATGTGGCAACCGTTTCCTGCGACAGGCTGTTGCGATACGTGCGCGTATCGGAGTCGACGCTGACGCCAGCGAGGTACACGTCCGCGCGCTTCTTCTTCGACGAGCCGACGCCCGCGAACATCACGACGAAGACGAACACGGCGAGAATCGACGAAATGAGCAGGTTGTCAACCGCGATATCGCGACCCAAGCTGTTGAAGACCCCGACCACGTAAGGCTCTACGAACAGGTTCGACACGAGCGGAAGCGCGATGCACGCCAATACGGCGATCGCCGCCATGAGAAAGAGCGAGATCCATTCGGAGGGATGGACGGTAAGCTCGACGTTCTCGGGGCTGCCCGCAATGCCCGAAAGCTTGCCGAGCCACTTGCCCCAGAACATGAACGTGGCGGCCGAGCCGAATGCCAGCAGGAGCACGAGCGCCATCTGGCGGCCGTCGACGAACGACACGAGAGTCGCCCATTTGGCGATGAGCATGCCGAACGGCGCGATGAACATGCACATGATGCCGAGCATCATGAACCGGGCCAGGCGTGGCATCCTGTCGAACAGCAGGTCCATGTCCTCGATGTCGCGGCTGCCGATATGATGTTCGGCCGTGCCGACGCACAGGAACAGCAGGGACTTTGCCGCCGCATGGAAAATCACGAGCAACACGGCCGCCCATATGGCCTCCGGCGTGCCGACGCCGGCGCAGGCGACGATGAGCCCGAGGTTGGCGATGGTCGAATATGCGAGCACGCGCTTGGCGTTCGTTTGCGAAATCGCCATGAACGAGCACAGCATGAAGGTGAATCCACCGACGAGGATCACCATCTGCGCGGGGATGAAGCAGACGGCGAAAAGCGGCGCGAGCTTGATCAGCAGGAAGACGCCGGCTTTCACCATCGTGGACGAGTGAAGCAGAGCCGAGGTCGGCGTGGGCGCGACCATGGCGCCGAGCAGCCAGGTGTGGAAGGGCATCTGAGCGGCCTTGGTGAGGCCCGCAAGTGCCAGGGCGCAAACGGCGACCACGACGAGCTCGGGACGCGCCAGGCCCAACGCGACGAATTCAACGAAAGAGAGCGTGCCGAGGTTGATCGCCGAGATGAACAGCGCAGCGAGGAACGCGATGCCGCCGATCATGTTCATGATGATCTGCCTGAACGAATTTGCTATCGCCTCGTCGGTGCGCGTGTAGCCGATGAGCAGGAACGAGCACACCGTCGTGACTTCCCACCCGGTGAACATCCACGTCATGTTGTTCGCGAACACGATGACGTACATCGCGGACAGGAAGAGGAACATGAGCGCGAAGAACACCGGACGGCGATCCCTGCGCTGGAGCTCCGTCAGCCCATCGCCGTGCTCGTCGAGGTGCGCCTGGAAATCCTTCATGTACCCGAGGGCATACACGCAAATGCCGCTGCCGATGATGCCGATGATGAGCGCCATGACAATGGAGAGCGAATCCACGTACAGCCCGAAGACGACGGGCGCCGTGTGATGGGCGAAACCGAATTCGAAGGCAAGGTCGCCCACGATTTGGACGACGGCAAGACCGACGGCGAGGTAGTTCTTGTATTTGACGCCGAAGCCGATGATCACGACTCCGAGCGCTAAGCCGATCGCCGTGCAGACGTAATCGACTATCTCTGACGAGAACTCGAAGCCTATCCAAGCGGCGCCTAGATATTGCATTGCGAGCAATATCGATGCTGCGGCTATGATGATAGCCGAAGCGCCCACGATGACGTTTCGCAGGCCATCTCCTTTGACGAGAAGCAGAATTGCGGCAACTATCAAAGGAAACAAGATGAGAAAAGCGATGAGTAGCACGGAAATCTCTCCTTCAATCTTGTTCGAACCGAATACTTCCATTGTAGGTAACTTGGCCGTATGACGGGCATTCGAAGCGGTTCGTCGCGCTCATCATCGGTAATCGGCTGCCAAAAACCACCCACCCGCGCAATGCAACCGCCTACGGCGAACGGGTCAATAACGGCGAAACGTTCTCGTAACAAAAACGAATCGACAACTCGTCAAACGTCGAGCGTGGCATGCGAATTCGTTTGGTAAGTTTGAACAAAAATACGAAACAAGCCGGTCAATCGACCGGCTTGCGAAAATTCTGGTCGGGTGGACAGGATTTGAACCTGCGACCCCTTGACCCCCAGTCAAGTGCGCTACCAAACTGCGCCACCACCCGTGCAGCGATTGGTTATATTACTGGTATCCCGAGACAAATGCAAGCAGAGATTTTTTAAACACACGTTTAGCTCAAATTAGAGAAGAATCAGCCCCCGCCGGACGCCCTTCCGATGCCCTCATTAGAATCCCTCTCAGAATACGCACGAGAGCGCGTGAGTCGCACATTCGAAGCGCGGCCAGACCCCTCTCCGGGGCCTCTGAGCGCCCCCGGAGATGCGCGCGCCTAAGAAGGCGGCAATGCAAGCAGGCGCAGAGGATAACGCGTGGGAGAGCCAGACCGTCGCCTCCAATCGCCGCCTTCCCTTAGCGCGCATCGGAGGGGGATTCAAGCGAGGGGCCCCGGAGAGGGGTCTGGCCGCGCTTCGAATGTGCGACTCACGCGCTCTCGTGCGCACGATATACGGATATCGGTTCTTGTTACTGCCCTTTCACCTTTCGCGCGATACGGTCGGCTACCGAAATCTTCTCGCGACGGTCGGGGCCCCAGAACGCGAGCGCCACCATGCCCGGTCCCACATGGGAGCCGATGACGGGCCCGATGGTCCCCTCCACGAATATCGGCTCGCGCTGATCTTTCTCGCTGTCTTTCTTGATGATGTCCTCGAGGCGCTTCATGTCCTTTTCGCAATCGGCGCAGCCTACGGTCAGGTACGGTTGCGTATGCGGCTTGTCGGCGGTTTCGGCATAGAGTTGCGCAAGTTGCCGCAGGCCCTTCTTGCGCCCTCGCGCCACGCCTTTTATGGAAAGCGTGCCATCGGCGGCGATGAGCAGAATCGGCTTCACGTCCAGCTTCGACCCCATGACGGCGACAGAGGCGGGAATCCTTCCGCCGTGGTGAAGGGTCTCCAGATCTTCGACCATGAAGTAGACATTCATGAAGTTCTGCGCCTCGGTCGCCCAGTCGGCAAGCTGCTTCGCCGTCAAACCGCGGTCGACCTGCCTGAGCGCTTCGAAAACGATGAGCGCCTCGCCGGTCGAGGCCAGGTGGGTATCCACGACGTGCAGCTCGAAATCGGGGTAATCCTCCTTTACTCGATCTGCGACGAGGCAAGCCTGGTCGAAACTCGAGGACAGCCCGGACGAGAATGCGAGGTACACGCTGGGCACGCCCTTGCGCGCAGCTTGCTCGAAGCAATTCGTCAGCTCCGATATCGAAGCTTGAGCCGTCGTGGGGAGCTCCCCCTTGCGCATCCGCTCGTAGAAATCATGCGGCTCGGACGTCAGCCATAGATCATCGCAGTGTTCTTCGTCGCCGAAGAAGTACGGGAATCCGATAATGCTCACGTCATCGCGCTCGAGCAGGTAGCGCGGCAGATCGCAACAGGTGTCAACTATCAAATGGCAGGTATCCGACATGGTTCTCCGATCTGTAAGGTTGCTATCCCGCCGAGGCTTGTCTCCGGCGAGGTGCGTGATTGATGTTTCGGGTTGAGATTGTACCAAAGGCCTCCTTTGTCGAAACGCTAGCGCTTCGATTGCCCCTATATACCATATAATGTAGTCGTATTCGACTTCGACAGAAGGGAAGCTCGCATGTACATTGATGGAAAACTCCAAATAGCGAAGGGCACCGAGCCGGTATACCTGCTTCCCCGGCTCGCCAATCGCCATGGCCTCATAGCAGGTGCTACCGGTACGGGCAAGACCGTCACCCTCAAGACCATCGCCCAATCGATGAGCGACGCAGGCATTCCCGTGTTCCTCGCCGACGTCAAAGGCGACGTCTCCGGCGTCGCCGTCGCAGGCGAGGCTTCCGAGAAGCTCGTCGTTCGCCTCGCCGGGCTCGGCATCACTGACTACGATTTCCATGGATGCCCCACGCGCTTCTGGGACGTATTCGGCGACGAGGGCCTACCCGTCCGCACGACCATTACCGAAATGGGACCCGTGCTGCTCGCCCGCCTGCTCGATTTGACCGAAGTCCAGGAAGGCGTGCTCAACATCGTCTTCCATGTAGCCGACGACAACAATCTCTTGCTCCTGGACCTAAAAGACCTTCGCACGATGGTCAACTACGTCGGCGAACACGCCAAGGAATACACGCTTTCGTACGGCCAGATTTCGACCCAATCGATCGGCGCCATCCAGCGGTCGCTCCTCCAGCTCGAAGATGCGGGCGGCGACGTCTTCTTCGGCGAACCCGCGCTTGACATCAACGACTGGATCGCCTGCGATTCCGACGGCAAGGGCTACATCAACGTGCTTGATTGCGTGCGCCTGGTTCAATCGCCCCTCATGTACTCGACGTTCTTGCTGTGGATGCTCTCGGAGCTCTACGAGATGCTTCCCGAAGTCGGCGACCTCGACAAGCCGAAAATGTGCTTCTTCTTCGACGAAGCGCACATGCTGTTCAACAATGCTCCCCGCGCCCTGCTCGAGAAGGTCGACCAGATCGTCAAGCTCATCCGCTCGAAGGGCGTGGGCGTCTACTTCATCACGCAGAACCCCGCCGACATCCCCGATTCGGTCCTGGCTCAGCTTTCCAACAAGGTGCAGCATGCCCTGCGCGCTTATACGCCGGCCGAGCAGAAGGCCATCCGCGCCGCGGCCGACAGCTTCCGCGTCAACCCCGAATTCGATACGGCGACAGCGATAACCGAGCTCGGCACAGGCGAGGCCCTCATCAGCTTCCTCCAGGAAGACGGCACCCCTGGCATCGTGCAGCGCGCCATGGTCATCGCGCCGGCCTGCTCGATGGACAAGGCGCCCGACGACGCCAAGTACTACATCATCCAAAACGACATGCTCCACTCGAAATACGATGTGACCATCGACCGTGAAAGCGCCTACGAGATACTCAACGCGACCGCAATCGCCGCTGCCGAAGCCGCAGAGGAGGCACGCCGGCTCGAAGAAGAAACGAAGCAGCGGATCGCCGAGGAGAAGGAGGCCGAGCGGCAGCGCCTGGCGGAGGAGAAGGAAGCCGAGCGCATCGCACGCGAGGAAGAGCGTCAACGCATCGCCGCCGAGAAGGAGGCCGATCGGCAGCGCATCGCCGAAGAGCGCGAGGCGGAGCGCCAGCGCAAAGAGGAAGAGCGCCAGCGCCAAGCCGAGGAGCGCAAGCGCATCGCAGAGGAAAAGGAAGCGGAGCGCCAGCGCATCGCCGCCGAGAAGGAGGCCGAGCGCAAGCGCATTGCCGAGGAAAAACAAGCCGAGAGGGAAGCCAAGGAAAAGCGCAAGTTCATCGACGCAGCGCTCACGAGCGCAAGCCGCGTCGTAGGCAGCGGCGCCGCCCGCGGAATCATGGGATTGCTGAAGAAACTGTAACGATACTTTAAGGTTTATTTAAGGTAAGCGGTCCATACTGTTCATCAGTCGGCGGCGATCACCCCAAACGCAGACCCCAAACCTGCACACCCGTTCCCTTCCGCACCGTCGCCGATAGCTCTTATCCGGGCAGGTTCCCCAACCTGCCCGGCTCCCCTTCCAACGTAATCAGGATGCGCGTGACCTGCGTTGTCGTGCGCATCTAGTTCTATTTACGCATGGTCAGGGCTTTGTCGAGGATAACGTCTGCCAGCGCGCGTTTGGAAGCAGGGCCTGCTCCTTGCGATGATTCCGCATCCACGAGAAGCAATTCGTTTTCATCGGTCGCGAATGCGCGTCCCTCCCCTGCGAGATTGCCGACGATGAAATTGGCGTGCTTCGAGGCGAGCTTCTTCCGGGCGTTCGCCTCGACGTCCTCGGTCTCCGCCGCGAATCCCACGACGATTTGGTTCGTGCGCTTGCGCGCCCCCATGGATGCGAGGATGTCGGGGTTTTCGACGAGCTCGAGCACTGCGAGCGTTTCGTCCGCGACGCCCTTCTTAAGTTTTGACGATGCGGGATTCGCAGGACGGAAATCGCTGACAGCGGCGGCGAAAACGGCGATGTCCGCCTCGTCGAACCGTTCATCGACCGCATCGTACATCTCGAGTGCCGTCCTCACGCGAACGACTTCGACACCCGCCGGGTCCGCCAACGTCACCGGCCCGGCGACGACGGTCACGTCGGCACCACGCTCTTGAGCGGCTTCCGCGAGGGCGAAACCGGTTTTGCCTGATGAGGGATTTGAAATGTAACGCACCGGATCGATTGGCTCGATGGTCGGGCCCGTGGTTATGAGCACGTTGAGCCCTGACAAGTCTTGCCGTGCGCCGAGGAGCTCTATGACGCGGTCCACGATGGCATCGGGATCCGCGAGCCTGCCCCGACCGACGTCGCCGCAGGCCAGATAGCCGCTTTCCGAATCGACGAAAACGACGCCCCTCTCGCGCAGCATTGTCATGTTCGCCTGATTCGCAGCGCTCTCGTACATGTTCACGTTCATGGCGGGAGCGATGACGAGCGGAGCCGCCGTGGCCATGGCCGTCGTCGTCAACAGGTCATCGGCGATTCCGTGTGCGATCTTGCCCATGACGTTTGCCGTGCACGGCGCGATGAGGAACAGGTCGGCTTCTTTTGCCAACGATATGTGATGGATCGGATCGCCCGGCGCGTCGTCGAACAGGCCGACGGCCACCGGCTCCCGCGTCAGCGCGCGGAACATGGCGGGCTGTATGAATTCCGTGGCATGTTCGGTCATCACGACCTTGACGCGAATTCCGGCTTTCTGGAGCCCGCGCACGATCTCGCATGCCTTGTAGATTGCCACGCATCCCGTCACGCCGACGAGCACTGTCTTCATCACTACGCCTCCTGCGCCTCATAGGTATCGCAACCCGACGGTTCAACATTGTACACAATGAGCTGCAATGCGGCTGCCAGAGGCGTTGGTTTAGCGTTGATCGAGGTACGGGACCCCTTCGATGGACGGGTGCGGCGCCGTGGAGAGAAGGTCGAATATCTCGCGTCCGTGGTCGGTGATGCCCATGCTGCGCTCGGCAAGACCGTCGAGCACGCGCTCGAGGTCTGCGGGCACGTTGTCGGCAAATTGCAAGTTCTCGCCAGTCACCGGATGGTCGAGCGTGAGCATGAACGAGTGGAGGAACTGCCTGCGCAACCCGAGGTTCGTCGATTCCGATTTCGGCCTGCTCGCGGTGTACAAGGGGTCTCCCACGAGCGGGTGCTTCGCATATTCCATGTGCACGCGAATCTGATGGGTACGACCCGTGAAAAGCTTGCAGTCTATGAGCGTGTAGCCGTTGTCGCGAGCACCGGCCTCGAATCGCTCGATCACGCGAAACGTCGTGATGGCCTCGCGCGCGGAATCGCAGTCTCGAATCGCCATGCGCGTGCGGTCTTTCGCGTGTCTGGCAATGGGCGCGTCGACCATCCCGGAATCGATTGCGACGACCCCATGGACCAACGCGAGGTAACGCCTATCGACGACATGGTCCTGAATCGCAGCCATGAGGGCCTCACCTGCAACGTTGGACTTGGCGGCCATCATGAGGCCGGTCGTATCCATATCCAGCCGATGGACGATGCCGAGCCTATCCTTCTCGCCTTGCACGTTGCACAGGTTGCTTGCTCCGCAGTGGTAAATGAGCGCATTGACGAGCGTGCCGTCGGCGTGGTCGTCGGATGGATGGCAGACGAGCCCCGCCTGTTTCGACAAGATGATGAGGTCATCATCCTCGTATCGTATGTCCAGGTCGATCGGCTCCCCGACGAGGGGCGTGTCAACCACTTGGTCGTCAACTTCGTACACGATCGGCTGTCCCGGTTTCACGATCAGCTTCTTCGTGGCGGGCTCGCCCGCTACGAGCACCATACCCGCCTCGATTGCATGGGCGGCCGCCGACCTGCTCGCATACAGCCCCCTCTGCCCCATGAGGGCATCGAGGCGCATGCCGTCATCGGATTGAGTTGTAACGTAGCATCGCGATGTCATGAGACTCCTCACTTGGTTTCGTAGGCAGGTATCGCCGAGGCCGTCATCGGCTCATGACGCGTCACAAAGCGACCGTCCTGGCCAATGCCGCATGCGCCGATGCGTTCCTCGCGTGGCCCTAATCGGCCTGTTTCCCCATTACGGCTATGGTGCTGATGACAATGAGCACGAACCCGCAGGTTACGCCGATATCGGCAACGTTGAACACCGGAAAGTCGATGAAGCTGAACTCGATAAAATCCGTGACGAACCCCTGGGCGAACCTGTCGATTGCATTTCCTATGCCACCCGCGACGATGAGCGAAAAGGCAATCGCCTGCAACCACGACGTTTGACGGGCGCTTAACAAGAAGAACGCCGCGATGACGACGCACACGACAATCGAGAACACACCGAGCATCATCGTGCTATCCGAGAATATGCCCCAGGCGCCGCCGGTATTGTGCACGAGCCGTATGTCGATGAGCCCAAAGAACGGACCTGCAAGCACGTCTCCGGGCTGCTGCCCCGCGAACAAGGCTTTGGTTGCTTGATCGAGCGCCACCCAGGCCACGACGATGACCGCGAAAGCTATCGCCTTAGTGATTGGATACGGTTTGCTGTTTTCCGCCATTGCCACCTGCCATACAAGCTAATCAAAAACCGCGGGACGGGGTGTTCGCCCCATCCCGCGGTCTTGCAGTGCTTACCTTCGTTACCGCTCGTCTAGGGAATCTTTGAGGCGCGTCTACGCTTCCTGGAAACCGATTTCGTCGAGCACATCGCCGCAGCGGGTGCATACGGCAGGATGGTTCGCATTCCCGCCGAGCTCACGGTAATTCCAGCAGCGCGGGCATTTTTCCCCAGCCGCATCGACGACCTCGCATGCAAAATCGTCGCCCTCGACGAACTCGACGCCGCTCACGATGAAGAGCTCCTCGAACACCGTTGCGTCGAAAGCCGACAGCTTCTCGGCGACGTCAGCAGGAAGCGTCACCTTGACGGCAGCCTCCTGGCTCTTGTTGATGCGCTTCTCCGCGCGCGCTTCCTCGAGGGCCTTCGTGACGACTTCGCGCACGCTCATGGCAACGGTGAACGCCTCCAGGTCAGCAGCGCCGTCATCGGCGGGAAGCGCCGGCATGAAGTCTTCACGCGCAGGCCAACCGCCGAGCTGGATGCTGAACGGACGACCTTCCTGCTCGCGCATGGCAGGCGGGAAATGCTCCCAGACCTCGTCGCACGTGAACGACAGGATGGGCGCCAGCACGCGCACGAGAACCTCCAGGATGTTCATGAGGACGCTCTGGACGGCGCGGCGACGCGGAGAATTCGGCGCTTCGGAGTAGAGACGGTCCTTGGCGATGTCCATGTACACGCTGGAAAGCTCGTTCACGAAGTCGTAGCACGAACGGTACACGCCGCTGAACTTGTAGGTCTGGTAATGATCGCGGCACTCGCGCAGCAGCGCATAGGTCTTCGCCATCATGTATTTGTCAACGGGCTCGAGATCGTCCCAGCTCGAAACGAACTTCGTGTCGTCGAAATCATCGAGGCTGCCCAGCAGGAACCTGAAGGAGTTGCGGAACTTGCGGTATGCATCCGACACCTGCTTGAGGATGTTGTCGGAAATCGAAACGTCGTGCGAATAGTCGACCGATGCAACCCAGAGGCGCAGCACGTCGGCTCCGAACTTGTCCATGACCTCGGCGGGGTCGACGCCGTTGCCCTTGGACTTCGACATCTTCTCGCCGTTCTCGTCGACGGTGAACCCGCAATGCATGACGGATTTGTAGGGAGCAACCCCGTAGGCGCCGACGCTCGTGAGCAGCGCAGACTGGAACCACCCGCGATGCTGGTCGGAACCCTCGAGATACATTTCCGCAGGGAAATGCAGCCCTTCGGATTCGCGGTGGCGGCACACGCTCGTGTGCGAAACGCCCGACTCCCACCATACGTCGAGGATGTCCTTTTCGGGGGCGATGTCGCCTACACCGGCACCGCATTTCGGGCAGCACGTGTCGGCGGGCAGGTAGTCAGCGGGCTTCTTGGTGAACCAGGCATCGGCGCCCTCGGTGTAGAACAGGTCGATGACGGCGTCGAACGTGGCTTCGGTCGCAACGACCTCGCCGCACTTCTCGCAGTGGAACACCGGAATGGGCACGCCCCACGAACGCTGGCGCGAAATGCACCAATCCGGACGCTCGGCCACCATGGCGCCGATTCTGTTGGACGCCCAGGCGGGAATCCATTCCACGTCATTGTCGATTGCGTGGCTGGCGGCCTTGCGCAATCCCGTCTCGTCCATCGATACGAACCATTGGCTCGTGGCGCGGAAGATGACGGGCTCGTGGCAACGCCAGCAGTGCGGATAGCTGTGGTTAATGTCTTCGTGCAAGATGAGCATGTCGCGGTCGCGGAGCCAATCGATGATGACGGGATTGGCCTCGTTAACCTCCATGCCCGAAAACGGGCCGCCCGTGCCGATGGCATCGCCTTCGTAGAAGCAGCCGTTGTCGTCGACCGGCATGATGACGGGCACGTCGAACTTCATGCCAGCCAGGTAGTCGTCGACGCCGTGACCCGGTGCCGTGTGCACGATGCCGGTGCCATCTTCGAGCGTGACGTAGTCGGCGTAGATAAACACGCCCTCTTCGCCCTGGTCGGCGAAAATGGGCTGCTCGTAGCGATTGCCCTGAAGCTCGGTGCCGGTCATCTTCCAGCCTTCGACGACGCGGGCGCCTTCCCAGCCGAACTTCTCGACGAGCTTTTCGACGAGAGCCTCGGCCATGATGGCCGCACGGCCGTCATATTCGACGGCGACGTAATCGGCTTCCGGATGCAGGATGACGGCGTCGTCTGCGGGAAGCGTCCACGGCGTGGTCGTCCAGATGGCGACGTCGAGTTTGCCTTCCCAGGCTTCGAGCCCTTCCGGCACCGTGGTCATCGCGAACCGCACGAAGATCGCGGGGCTCACCTCATCGCCGTATTCGATTTCGGCCTCGGCGAGCGCGGTATGGCAGTGGCTGCACCAGTGGATAGGCTTGCGGCCGCGGTAGACCGACCCATCGAGATACATCTTCTTGAATACCTCGACGTTGCCCGCTTCGTAATTTGGGATGAACGTGAGGTACGGATGCTCCCAATCAGCATTGACGCCCAGGCGCTTGAACCCATCGCGCTGCACGCCGACGTACTTTTCGGCCCATTCGCGGCAGAGGCGGCGGACTTCAGGCTGGGGCGTATCGCGGAACTTCTCGGTGCCGAGCGTGGTTTCGACCATATGCTCGATAGGCTGGCCGTGGCAATCCCAACCGGGAATATACGGAGTGTAGTAGCCCATCTGCGCGTGGGACTTGTTCACGAAGTCCTTGAGAATCTTGTTGAACGCATGCCCGATGTGGATGGGGCCGTTTGCGTACGGAGGCCCGTCGTGCAATACGAAAGGCTCGGCATCCTTGTTCTTTTCGAGAACGCGCCAGTAGAGCTGCTCGCTTTCCCACTTCTCCAAGCGCTTTGGCTCGTTTTGCGGGAGATTGCCCCTCATCGCGAAGTCGGTTTGGGGCAAGTTCATCGTATCCTTGTAGGTGTTCGCCACGATTTCCTCTTTCGACAGTAAACGTAAACTTCTCAATTATAGGCGAACGATGCTTAATTACGGGCTCGCACCGCTGCATTCAAAATCCCTGCACGTTACTTCAGCGACTTGACGATCACGGTTCCGCAAACCTGGTCTTTTCTGGCTCTCGCCGTTTGCATTTTGCCTATGTTCTCGATTTCAGTACAATAGAGACGATTGATTGACTAGATTGGAGAGCCTCAATGCAATTCGAAATCGTAACCGACTCAAGTTGCAATCTTGACGACAAGATGATCCGAGAGTTTGGTCTGCACATCCTTCCGCTTACGTTCATGTCGGACGGCGAGCAGTATCAAAGCTATACCGAAGGCGCCGATAGCGACTTGGCCAGCTTCTTCAAGATGATGAGGGACGGCAAGGTCTTCACCACTTCCCTGCCGAATATCCAGCAATCCGAAAAGCTGCTCGACAAGCTGCTCGGCGAGGGCAAAGACATCCTGTACATCGGATTCTCGAGCGGCCTTTCGGGCACGTACCAGTCCACGGCTGCGGCCTTGGAAGAGCTACGCGGAAAGTACCCCGAGCGCAAAATCCTCCACACCGACACCCTGGCAGCCGCCATGGGCGAAGGTCTCATCGTCTACAAGGCTTGCATGATGAGGAAGGACGGGGCTTCGATCGAAGAGGTCCATTCGTGGATCGAGGAAAACAAGCTCAACGTGGCGCACTGGTTCACGGTCGACGACCTCATGTTCCTGTTCCGCGGTGGCCGCGTTTCGCGCACGAGTGCTTGGGCCGGCACCCTGCTCAACATCAAGCCTGTCTTGCACGTAGACGAGGAAGGCAAGCTCATCCCCATGGAAAAGGTGCGCGGTCGCAAGAAGTCGCTGCAAGCGCTTGCCGACCATCTTGGGAAATCCGCGATCAAGCCGTACGAGGACCTGGAGGTCTTCATCAGCCATGGCGACTGCATCGACGATGCCAATTACCTGGTTGACCTCCTCAAGGAACGCTACGGTTGCACGAAGTTCTTCGTGAACACGCTCGATCCCGTTATCGGCGCCCACGCCGGCCCGGGAACCGTCGCCCTGTTCTTCATGGCAGATCGCGAAGGCCGATAGTCCAGAAGGACAACGAGGACGGAAGATGTCGTCCGCCCGAGCAACTACGAAACGACATCACGAGCAAGCAAGGGATTCCCGCGAAGCGGTTCTACAGTCAACCAGCTTCGCGGGAATACTTCGTTTTCGGCTCAGAATGGCTCATCAGGTTTTCGAGCAATCTCCGCCCTTGCGTTTCCTAGCTCGTGGGCGACACGATGCGGCGCATTGCGGAAATGAGCTTCTCGTTGTCCTGTCTCGTGCGCACCGCCACGCAGAAGTAACCGTTGTCTGCAAGTCCCGGGGTGCCGGCGAGCTTTCGAATGAGGAACCCTTCGAGCTGCAAGCGCGAGCTGAGGTGGTTGACGTCCGATATCGCGAGCTTCAGGTCCCCGCCGTTGTGGTACGAGCACATGACGTAATTGGCCTCTGCGGGGAAAATGTCGATGCCGGGAACGAGCGATAGCATGCATTGCATCCAGGGTATTTCGCCATACAGGAAATCCCTGACGCCATCGAGCTTCGGATGCTCGAGAGCGGAAGGCTCCGCGAGCACTTCCGCGCACATCGACACGCACGTGTTGTCATAGAAGCGGCCAATCTGCGCGATGGCATCCGGATGGGCGATGCAGAAGCTCACATGCATGCCGGGCATCGCGTATTGTTCGGAGAACGACTGTATGACGATGAGGTTCTTGTTCTCGTTCACGAGGGGAACCATGGACTCCCCGCCGAGCGTGAGCTCGATCGACCGCTCGTCGACGATCACCCAATCGCAGCGTTCGAGATAGGAAAGCAGCGTAGAGCGTGTGAGCAGCCTGCTCGAAGGGTATCCGGGGTTCGACAGGAGCGCGGCATCGATGCGCGGCCCCCTTGACTCGGCGAAGTCCGCGTTCGGCGTCACGAAGCTGCCGGGCATGCTGAGCTGCACGACCTTGTGCCCCGTATTGCCCAACGAAAGCACGTATTCGACCGGGCACGGCGTGGAAACGCCGACGTTGCATGGCTGAAACGCCTGCGCCACGGCGGTTATCAAGCTCGAAACCGTCGTGCCGACGAGAAACGACTCCACGGGCAACGAGTACGTCCGCGCGAGCACGCTGCGCAAAGTATGGGAATCGCGGTCGGGCAAATACGACATGACCCCGTTGGCCAATGCGCGCGATAGCGCATCGACGAAAGACTTCGGCGTTCCGAAAGGATTTTCCGTTCCTGAAAAATCAATCCACGATATTTCGTCGCGAACATCATACGGAGGACACAAAACTTGCTCGGGTACCTCGGTTAAAGCGCCGCGTTTTGCAATCGGCGACGAACTAATGCTTGACATACGTTGCTTCAACCCTCCCCTTCTCATGCATCATATTGTTGGAACGAAGGGTTTAAGTCGTATATATTGTGCATTCACACCGTCGTTCAAATTTTGCAAACCCGCAGGTAAATGCGGGTTTTATATCGTAACACATCTTTGGTCGCCTGTGTCATGGTAGACTTTTTTCATGCAAACGGGCCACCCACATCCAACTGACGGCAATACGGCGAATGCAAGCCTCGACGCGCTCACCGCCTTCCCGTGGATCGGCCGCGCGGTGCTGCTCGTCGACCTCGACGCGTTCTTCGCTTCCGTCGAGCAGCTCGACCATCCCGCCTGGCGTGGAAAGCCCGTCATAGTCGGAGGCCATTCCGACCGCAGGGGCGTCGTCTCGACAGCGTCGTACGAGGCGCGTAAGTACGGCGTTCACTCCGCCATGCCCTCGATCACCGCCAGCAGGCTTTGCCCGGACGCGATTTGGACCGAGGGTCATTACGACCGATATCGCGAAATGTCGAACATGGTCATGCAGATCCTTCACGACGAAACACCGCACGTCCAGCAAGTCAGCATCGACGAAGCGTTTCTCGACGTGACGCCAACCTCCGTCAACACCGAGCATCCCGTCGACATCGCCCGCCGAATCCAATCGCGCGTAGAGAAGCTCGGGGTCACCTGCTCCATAGGCATCGGCACAACGAAAGCCGTAGCGAAGTTGGCATCAGACATGGACAAGCCTCGAGGCCTGACGGTGGTCTTGCCAGGAAGCGAGCGCAACTTCCTCGACCCCCAACCGATCCGCGCGCTGAGCGGCATCGGCGCGGCTTCGGAAAAGAAGCTCAAGGCGCACGGCATCGAAACGCTCGGCGATTTGGCCCGGGCCGATGACGAGCTCGTCATGTCGCTTCTCGGCAAGAACGGCAGGACGATGCTCGACCGCTCGCGCGGCGTGGACGCCGACGAAGTTTCGACGGACGACACCGTCAAGTCGGTATCGAACGAGATGTCGTTCGCGCAAAACCTCACTGAACGCGACGATATCGAGGCCGCAATCGACATGATGGCCGCGAAGGTTGCCCGAAGGTTGCGGAGAAAAGGCCTCAACGGCACCACGATCGCCCTCAAGGTGCGTTTCGACAACCTCTCCGTCAAATCCGTTCAACGGCCCATCGAGATCGCGACGCCTGACGAGCACGCCTTTTCGGGCATGCTGCACGTCATGCTCGACGATGTCTGGCAGCCCGGCATTCCGCTTCGGCTCGTAGGCGTCGCCGTAACGGGCTTCGACACGGATCGCGGACCCAAGCAGGCCACCCTCTTCGACCTCGAGGACGACGGCAACACATCGCGCGCCACGACGATGAGCGAGCAGCGCGAAAAGCTGCATCGCGCAACCGACCTCGTGAAGGAAAAGTTCGGCGAATCATCCCTGCAATACGGCCGCGAGCTCAGGCTTCGCGGCCGGGACACCGGAACGACCTCCAAGAATCCCGCCGACTACAAATAATGTGAAACACGTCTCCAGGGCGGGTTCAGTTGGTCATCGCACCTTCAGCCAAAACTTTATGCGGGCATTCATCTCTACCGAGCTGGCTTTCGACCTGCATCGCCAGGTACGCGCCCGCCACACTGACAGAAGAGGAGACTCCCCAACGGTCTGGGACCGAAGGGGAGTCTCCCTTTCGGTCACATGAAACAGTTACCCTGGAGACTCGCGTCACACGACAAGGCTAATTGAACTTGAAGATTTTCTGCGCTATGCGATAGCCGCCGATGCCCACGCTCCTGCCGATGGCGGTCGGAAGATTCGTTCCGAAGTTGAGCACGTTGCGCCTGATGCGGCCGTACATGTTCGGGCGCTTGTCCTTCAGGTACTTCCAGATATCGGCGCGTTTCCGTTCGGATTCCTCGGTATTGATCATGCGCAGGAACACCGAGCATATGCACATCATCATCGATAGGTAATTGGCCATGTACTTGCGTAGCTTGCCCTGCACGACATCGACGTCCAAATCGACGGAGTCTATCATGAAGCGCGTGATGCGCAATTGCTGGTCGATACGCGCCTTCATCGTGTCTTCGTTGACGGACTGGCCCTCGCGACCGATGAAGTAGCGATACATGTCCACGTCGAAGTACCTGATGGAGTACACCGTCGGCAGGGGAACGTACACGAAGATGTTATCGACGTAGAAGCAATGCTCGGGAAGCTTGAGGTTGATCGCGCGGAGCAGTTCGGTCCGGTAGATCACGGAATGCATGAGCAGGTACTGGCTCGGCCTGAACGTCCCGATGTCGTTCCACGTGAACTCGCGATCGACGGGAAACACGTTCTTGTAATCGATGACGGTCCTCGTGCCTTCGTACACCTTTTCGTACACGTAGTTCCCGATGACCAGGTCGCACGCTTCCTCCCGCTCGCTCTGTTCGCGCAGGTACGGCATGATGGCGCTCATGGCCTCGCCATCGAGCCAGTCATCGGAATCGACGACTTTGTAGTAACGACCGCTCGCGTTCTCGAGACCGACGTTGACGGCGGAACCATGCCCGCCGTTCTCCTTGTGTATGGCGACGACGATGTCGGGGTACCGTTCCTGCCATTCGTCCGCCTTGAGCGCCGTGTTGTCCTTGGTCGAGCCGTCGTCGACGATGAGCACCTCGATATCGCCCGCACCGTCGTCGAGGGAGATGAGCGATTCGATGCATTTGTCCATGTAATCTGCGGAGTTGTAGCAGGGCACCGCAAAGGTAATCGTCTTCACCGTTGCCTCCCTAGGATAGCGTGGTGTCGCGAACGGCGTCGTCCTGTTGGCCCGAAAGCTCGCCCATGAGCACGTCGACCTTCTGCTCCGCCTCGGCAAGGCGCTTCTGCAACGAGGCTATCAGATGAACGCCACGTTCGTATGCGGACAGCGTGTCCTCGAGCTCCATCGTGTTGCTTTCCAGCTTGCGCACGATTCCGTCGAGTTCCGCAGCAGCCTCGCGGAACGTCATTTCTTCGATGTTCTTGTATGCTTCGCTCATCTTGCTATCCTATCTCGTTACCAAATAAATCGTAGGTATCGTTTCCCGTCACTTCGCACATGACCCTGCCATCCGAGAGCACAACGGTGAGGGCGCTGCCGACGGGAGCCTGCTCGACCTTCCGGACAATGGCGCCGTCATCGGAACGCGCGACCGCATAGCCGCGGGCGATCGTGCCGAGCGGCGAGAGGTCTTCGAGCCTCGAAGCGCTTTGCGATACGATATGGGCGCTTTTGTCCGTAAGCCGCGGCCCGACGGCGACGAGCCGCTCGCGCGCGTTCTCGACGAACCTGTTCATGCGGTCGACGTTTGCCGGCAGGGCGCGCACCATGCGGTCGCGTGCGAGGTCGAGCGTTTGGGCGTCGCTTGCAAACAACGTGTACGGGTCTTGGAACATGGGCCGTTGCTCTATGCGGGCGAGATCCATCTTCAAGGCGCCCACGCGCCGCTCGAGCGAACTCGACATGCTGTCCGCACGTGACGTCAAGAATCCCGAAAGCTGCTCAGGTGAAGGGCTGACCGATTCTGCCGCCGCCGTCGGCGTCGACGCGCGCAAGTCCGAGACCATGTCGGCGATGGACGTATCGACCTCGTGGCCGATGCCCGTGACGACCGGAACGGGGCAGCTCGCGATGGCGCGCGCGAGCGCCTCGTCATTGAAGGGCATCATGTCCTCGAAAGAACCGCCGCCCCTGACCACGAGCACGACCTCGGCTCCTGCCGATACGACGCACTGTATGCCTTCGATTATGCCTGCAGGCGCTTGCGCCCCCTCGACCGGCACGCCGGCGAGCAAGATGCGCGCTATGGGATAACGCCGCCTGAACGTGCGCAGGACGTCATGCACGGCAGCGCTTCGCGGCGATGTCACCAATCCGATCCGCTCGGGAAACACCGGTATGCGCCGCTTGCGCGCCTGTTCGGTCAGGCCTTCGGCCTGGAGGCGCTTGGCGATGTTCGCGACCTTCATGCGCAAATCGCCCTCGCCTGCCAGCGCTATGGAGAACACGTCGAAGTTCATGCGCCCTTTGGCCGCGTAGAGCGTGAAACGGCCGGTGAGCTCAACGAGCTGTCCGATGGCCAGCTGGACGCCCGATGCGCGGTAGCGGTTGTTCCACATCATGCACGGCAGCGATGCGCCGGAATCCTTGACCGTGAAGTACGCAGCCTTGTAGCCCGCCTTCACGGATACTTCGGAGACTTCGCCGATGATGCGAACCGTCACCGATTCGAGCGATTGCTTCGCGAGCGCCATCGCCGCAGAAACGGTGAGGGCGCCCGATTCGGGCGCTCCCCCTCCGACGCCTGGTCTGGCGTCTCTTGTATAAGGTTCGTATGCCATGGCTAATCGCGGCGCATGCCGAGCAAGTACACGAGCTGCAGCAGCGAGGCAAGCGCGGCTGCGACGTAGGTCAGCGCGCAAGCGCGCAGTACCGAGAACGAACCGGCGACTTCGCCTTCGGGAAGTCCGGTCGCCTTCATGTAGTCCATGGCCCGATGCGAGGCGTTGAACTCGACGGGCAACGTGATGACCTGGAACAAGACGACGGCGGCGTACATGATGATGGCGATGTCGATGAGCGAGTTCATGACCAGGAGGATGCCGGCGAGCAGCACGAAAACCCAGAGGTTGGATGCGGCGTTGGCAACGGGCCAAAACGCGCTGCGCATCTTGAGCGGGCCGTACCCCTCCGCGAACTGGCAGGCGTGTCCCACCTCATGGCATGCGGTGGCATATGCCGTAACCGTCGAACGGTCGTACACGCTCGGGCTGAGGGAAATCGAATTGGTACGCGGATCGAAATGATCCTGGCCTTCGGCCCCGCGCTTGATGACGACGCCGTTGACGCCATGGTAGCGCAGCATGCGCTCGGCAGCCTGTGCGCCGGTGATGCCAGAAGAAGACCCGACGTTCTGGTACTTCTTGAGCTGCGAGTTGACGTACGCTGATGCGCCCATGCCGAGGGCAAGCGTGACTATGATGAGCATCCAGTACGATAATGAGAAACCCATGGTAATGCTCTCCTTTCGCGGGGCGAATTCCAGTTTCGTCGATTATATCCTTTGTTGCCTCTAACATCAGCCATGTAACCATGATGTCAAACGCTGGCTCTATGCGCTTGACGACGTTTGGGGTGCGCGTATTCGCCAAAAGGCATCGCTAGCCCATAAAGCCTCGAACCCACTATGCGCGCCGCATACATTGCCGCGCGCGTCGAATACAGGGCTGGTAATTCTTTGCCTTATGAACGCTTTTCGACGCACACTTTTCCGTGATCGATGCACAGGCCGAGCCTGCCTTCGAGCAGCTCGACAAGCTCGTTGCCGATAAGCTCGCGTCTCCAGCCCTTGAGGATGTCGACGTCGTCGTAGTGTCCGCGCGCAATCGCCACGAGATCGGAATGGCTCGCAAGCGTGGGCACGGCGATTCCGTTCTCTCGAGCGCGAAGGCGAACGACCGACATCAGCATATCCACCTGGGCGTCAACGTTGGGCTCGCTGCGATTGTTGGCCGGCATGACGGGCCACGCGTCGGGAGCGGAATCGAGCGCGGACGTCACGAGCTCGATGACCGTGCGCGCGTCCTTGACGGTGAGGCGCTCCCGCACGCCGCGCACCATGAACAAGTCGTCGATCCTGCGGGGCTCGCGCTTGCACGCCTCGACGATCTGCTCGTCGGTGAGCACCCACTTTCGCGGGACGTTGCGCCTCCGAGCCTCGATTTCGCGCCAGGCCGACATCTCGCGCGCAGCAGCCATCTGACGCCTTGACAATTGCGTGTAATGCTTGAGCTTGCGGTACCGATCGCGCTCGTCGACGACGTACGTCTCCTCGCGCGACAATTCCTCGAAGTCGGATTCGAGCCATTCGAGACGGCCCTTCGCCTCGAGCTTCTCCTTCATGGCCGCGTACATTTGAGGCAGGTATATCACGTCGTCTGCCGCATATTGCAGCTGCGATTCGGACAACGGGCGCACCGACCAGTCGGTGAACGAATCCGTCTTCTTCAGCTTGACGCCGCAAAGCGCATGAACGAGCGAGGCGTAGCCGATCTGCTGCGTTTGGCCGAGCAGCGCCGCTGCGACCTGCGTATCGAAAATCGGCTTGGGAACGCACCCTATGTCGTAGATGATGATCTCGATATCCTGGCGCCCCGCATGGAACACCTTGACGATGGACTCGTCCAGGAACAGTTCTTTGAGAACCGTAAGGTCCGTTACGGCGAACGGGTCGATGATGACGACCTCGTCGTCGGTCGCCATCTGCATGAGGCACAATTTCGGGTAATACGTTTTCTCGCGAAGGAATTCCGTATCGATCGCAAGCAGGCTCGACGTACGAGCCCGCTGGATGAACGATTCGAGCTCATCCTGGGAAGCTATGTACATGCCGTAAATCTCCACTGTTTGTATTCGTCGTATTGCGCTACCATCATACCATCAAGTGCTTTGGCAACATCGAATCGAGTCCCAGACATGAAGCTACTCGTCATAAACAACATGGCCGCAGGTTTCGGTGATGGCGCAATCTACGACTTCCTCCGCATGGTTCTGAAGGACGGAGACGAGGTCTGCATGCGCTGCACGGACGGCACCACCGATCTCATGCCGTTCTTGGACGATGCCGACGATTTCGATGTGGTCGTCGTGTCCGGTGGCGATGGCACCATCGCCTCGGCATCGTATAGGCTTGCCAATTCGGGCATCCCCATCCTGCCGTTTCCGTCCGGCACGGCCAACCTTCTGGCCAACAACCTGCACCTCCCCTACGAGCCGTATGCGCTGGCAAACGCCACGCGCGCGATGCGAACGCTCGATTTCGACTTGGGCGAGATGGAGGCGGGCGGCCATACGTTCGGGTTCGCCATCATGGCCGGGGCGGGCTACGACGCAACGATCATGCACGACGCCAAGCCGAACAAGAAAATGCTCGGCGCGCTCGCGTACTTTCAGGCCGCCGTCGCGAACGTCCTGCCGCAAAAATCGATCATTCGGATGATCGTCGACGGCAAAGAGATCGTTACGGAAGGGCTCGGCGTCATCCTCGTCAACTTCTCGCACATCCAGTTCGAAATCCCCGTCACGCACGGCACCGATGCGCGCGACGGCGCGTTCGACATCGTCGTGTTGAAAGCCGAAAACGCATTCGGCCTCGTCCCCGCCCTCCTAGCCGGAATACTCGACCGCGACGGAGGCAATCCCGACAGGACCGAATCGATGGAAATTCACCGCGGCCGCGAGGTCGAGGTGTTCGCCGATCCGCCGTTCTACGTTCAATACGATGGCGAAACGCCCGGATACACGACGCCGTTCAAAGCGCGCATCCTTCGAGGAGCAGCCCGGTTCGTCCTCACCGACAACGGCATCGCCGAATACTCGAGCAAATAGGCCCGTATGCGACCTACTCGAATGGTTTAACGCGCAATCAAACGACTGTTTTCAAATCCGTAGTTGGCATCTGCCCACCTGGGCCGGGGGCGGGGTGTGCGCTTGGCTTCGGCTAACATTAGAATGATTCTAAAGTTTGTGCCTGCAGAATCGCGCACACCCCGCCCCCGGCCCAGGTGAACAGATGCCAACGGTGGTTTAACAGAAGGTTAGATTATTGCGCGGTCAAGCGCACGCCGACGTAGCACGACTCCTCGGGCACGCCGGATATCGAGTACATGTCCGAAAGCGGAAGCGCAGACACCTTCCAGGTGTACGCCTTGCCATCGACTTCGACCACGCCCATGCTGAAGGTGTTGCCCGACTCGTCAACGCCGGACTCCGATACAGCCGTCGGATCGAAACCCTCGTGTCCGATAGCGCTCGATACCGCGGTCGCGGGATCACCCGTCGAAAAATCGGCATACCGCACGACCATCGACGTGACCCCGGCACGATCGGCCGTGAACGACCACGAACCGTTGAGAAGCTTGGTGGCCTGGGGAGCCGTGAGCGTGTTCATGCCGAGGGCGTACATCGCCGTCGCCTCGTCGGCGTCCATGTCGGACGGCACGCGATATAAGATCATCTCGTCGTCTTCCTTGGTCGTGGTGACATCGATGATGGTGAAACCGCTCTTCTCGAAAGACTCCTTGATCTCGCTGTCGCTCAGGACGACCATCTCAGTCATCTGCGGAATGGTCTCGATGGAAGCCTGTCGCGCGAGATTGTCGGTTATCGCCTGCTGGGTCGCCGCGGTTTCGCGCATGGATGCAAGCACCGTGTTGTTGATGAAGATGACGCCTATGACGATGGCTACGATGACGATGATGCCCATCGTGACGCGCTGGGCGCCCGGCATGGTGATCGGGCGGCGCAACGGCGATCCGTCGAGATAGGCGACGTTGCCTTCTTTTGTTGAATACGTCCGCCTGTTCGTGTAATACAGGCGTTCGGCAAGCGAGTGCAAATCTGGCATGTTCGGCGCTCCTGCTGGGTTTATGTGCTTTGGGCATTATAACATTGCGATTTTACGGGCCGATGGTACGATGCCCTGTCGAGGAGGTTCCATGATAGATTTCTCAATTTTCACAACCGCCGAGGCTTGGATTTCGCTGGTCACCCTGCTGTTTTTGGAAATCGTGCTCGGCGTCGACAACATCGTGTTCATCTCGATCACGTCGAACAGGCTTCCCCCCGAGAAACAGCACATCGGCCGCAAGCTCGGACTCCTCGGGGCGATGCTCATGCGCATCGCCTTCCTTTCCGTCGCTTCGTTCTTCGTTCACATGATCACGCCCCTCTTCAAGCTTGACCTCGGGTTTTGGTCGCATGGATTCTCGGTCCGCGACTTCGTCCTGCTATTCGGAGGCGCGTATCTCATCTACAAGGGCATCTCCGAGCTCCACACGACGATCACGCTCAAAGAACTCGAGAAGGAGAGCGACGGCGACACGCTGGACAAAAAACGCATCGGACTTCCACAGGCCATCGGCACCATCATGGTCATGGACATCGTATTCTCGATCGACTCCGTGATCACCGCCGTCGGATTGGCCGAACACCTCATCATCATGATCCTCGCCGTCGTCGCCGCCATCATCATCATGATGGCGTTCATCGACCCAATCGCCATCTTCATCGACCGCAACGTCGAGATGGCCATACTCGCTCTCACGTTCATAGCCATGATCGGCATCCTGCTCGTGCTCGATTCGCTCGGCATCAATTCGGGCATCGAGGTTCTCGACATGCACATGGAGAAGCTCATGGTGTACTTCGCCATGCTCTTCTCGGTCATCATGGAGCTCATCCAGATACGCTACAAGACCAACCTGGATCGCTGGAAGGCGAAATACGGAGAGGGCGCTGAGGACTAATTCTTCTGGCGCGCATTACCACACGGTGATGCGATCTTCGGGTGCGAGGTACATGCCGTCTACCGGCTCGAGCGCATCGTAAAACGCGATGAGCTTCGACGCACGCTCGTCAAAGGCCTTCTTGTCTTCGGGAGTCCACCACGAGCTGAAACGGCCGTCTTTATCGAATTGCGCACCGAACGGATCGAACGCATGGCTGATATCGTGGCCCACGTATTCGCCGATGCCTTGGAAGACACCGAAATCGAGTAAGAAAGCGAGAGACGGAGATGGCGTGCGCATCCCCGCCCGCT
>CAMOLA010000003.1 GCA_946618265.1 uncultured Eggerthellaceae bacterium | reverse complement strand
GAGCCACTTGCGCGCCTCCATCAAGCGCCTTCTGTTAGCGCGCATCGGAGGGGGAAACAAGCGAGCCGGCCCCGGGAGGGGCGCACGGCCGGGATGCGGACGGCGAGGGCTCAGACTTGACAGCTCGCCGACGTCCTTGTCAGACCGATGGGGATAGCCTGCTCCGTGTTGACTTCCCGTACGCAATATGCGAACATTCGTACTATGAATGAGTTTGGAGCATTGGAGGGGCTCAACGACGCCCAACGCGAGGCCGTCACCGCGACGGAGGGGTACGTGCGCGTTATCGCGGGCGCGGGGTCGGGCAAGACGCGGGCGCTGTCGCGCCGCTTCGCGTATCTGGTCAACGACCTCGGCATCATGCCCGGCAACATCCTGTGCGTCACGTTCACCAACAAGGCCGCCAACGAGATGCGCCAGCGCATTCGCCAGCTCACCGGCGACTCCGACACCGGCTACGTCAACACGTTCCATGGCTTTTGCGTGTCGGTGCTGCAGGAAGACGCATCGGCGGTGTCGTTCCCCAAGAGCTTCCTCGTGCTCGACAATTCCGATATCGACGCCATGCTGCAGATCATCTACGAGGAGCGCGGGCTCACGTTGCGCGACTACACCTACGCGCGCGCCCGCGACATGTTCGAGATACGCAAATGCCTCACGGAAAAGAGCTACTACCTCGACCTCATGGACCTCTCGCTTGACGCGCTCAAGTTGAAATACGACCTCGCCGATTCGGTCGACGACATCCTGTTCTACGGATACCTGTACCAACAGAAGAAATGCTTCGGGCTCGACTACAACGACCTGATCATCTTCACGCTCGAGATATTTCGCCGCCGCGACGACATACGCGAGAAATGGCAGAAGCGCCTCGAATACATCATGATCGACGAGTTCCAGGACATCGACGGGCTGCAATACGAGCTGATGGAGGTGCTGTGCGCCCATCACGGCAACTTGTTCGTCGTCGGCGACCCCGACCAGACCATTTACACGTGGCGCGGCGCCAACGTGAAATACCTCGTCGATTTCGACAAGCGCTTCCCCTCTGCGCGCACGGTCATGATGAACGACAACTACCGGTCCACGCCGCAGATCACCATGGCCGCCAATTCGCTCATAAGCGCCAACAAGAACCGCATCCGCAAGAGCCTCGTGTCCCAGCAGCCAGCAGCCAGCAAAGTTCGCTGCTATCACGGCACGAGCTCCTCCGACGAAGCCGAGTGGATCGTCAGCCAGATCGAGCGGCTCGTCGCCGGACAAGCAGGCACCCTCGACGAGTTGGGCGAGGCCCTGATATCGCCGGGCCAGGCAGGCGCGTCCCAGCCGTCCGGCAGCGCACCGGTCCAGCTCCGCGACATCTGCGTGCTCTACCGGGCCCATTACGCCTCGCGCCCCGTCGAAGAGGCGCTCGTCAAGGCCCAGGTGCCCTACACCATCTACAGCGGCGTCCAGTTCTTCGACCGCAAGGAGGTCAAGGACGCCTTGTCGTACCTGCGCATGGTCATCTTCCACGACGACCTGTCGTTCGAGCGCATCGCCAACGTCCCCAAGCGCAACCTCGGCCAGCGCCGCATGAAGTTCCTGCGCGCCTACGCCGAAGGCAACGGCGTGTCCCTGTACCAGGCCCTGCGCGACAATGTGGACAACGCCATCATGAAGGGCACGAAGGCCGCCCAGTTCATCGACCTCATCGACCGCTATTCCGCCCAGGCCCAAACGCGCCCGGCATCCGAACTGCTCGCCGACCTGCTCGACAAGAGCGGCTACGAGCAGGCGCTGCGCACCGAGGGCAGCCAGGAACGGCTCGACAACTTGGCCGAACTGCGCCAAGCCGTCTACGAGTACGAGACCACCTGCGGCGAAGAAGCCACCCCCGACAACTTCCTCGCACACGTATCCCAGATGACCAACCTCGACAAGGGCCTTTCCGCCAACAAGGTCAAGCTCATGACCATCCACGCGGCCAAGGGCCTCGAGTTTCCCTACGTGTTCATCTGCTCGCTCAACGAGGGCGTGCTGCCTTCGCGCAAGACGCGCACGACCGAAGCCATGGAAGAGGAGCGCCGCCTCGCGTTCGTGGCTGCAACGCGGGCCCAGAAAGGCCTCTTCCTCACCTGCGCCGACGGCACGTCGCACGACGGCATGCCCCGCTACCCCAGCCGCTTCGTGTTCGATATCGATCCCGACTACATCGATTTCGAAACGCCGCTCGAGGATTCGCTCGTACGCGACGCCCGAGCCTACGTGCGCGCGCAAGACGCCAAGCTCGACCAGGCCGGATCGGCGCCCCGCTTCGAGATCGGGCAGCGAATCAGCCATCCCGTATTCGGCGAAGGAGCCATCGTCGGCGTCGACGCGGATCGCAGCGCTTACGAAATCCAATTCGACGGCATGGACACCACGCGCAACCTGGCGTTCAGGGCAGCGCTCAAGCCGGCATAACGCCTCACCCCCCAAAGACTGCCAAAAACCAAAGCAGATGAGTCATGCGCTCGCGTTCGACACGGGATCGCGAGCGGCGTCATAAAAGGGGACGGTCCTTTTTATGACGCGACTTGCAAAGCTCTTCGCTGCGCTCAAGACGATTGGTTGAACTGCTATTTGAAACACCCGCATCTTTTGGCCCCTTCGGCAGCACAAAACCGCTCGCTCGGCGAAACCCTAGCTTGATTCTTGGTTGATACGCCCCATCGATGCGAATACCCTTGATACGAATAATTGGATTCGCATGCGGGCGATTCGCATGCGAGGGCACTGAAAGGATGCACCTCATGAAACTTGCCATTCCCAGCGAAAACGCCGACGGACTCAACTCGATGCGCAGCGGTCATTTCGGCCACTGCGCGTACTTCACGATCGTCGAGTACGACGACGACATGAACATCGTGGGCGTCGAGTCGGTCAAGAACGTCGACCACGACGAATTCGGATGCGGCGGCGTGATCGAATACGTGCTCGGGCTCGGCGTCGACGGCATCCTCACGGTCGGCATGGGCATGCCGCCGCTGATGCGCTTCACGAGCAACGGCGTCACGGTGTACTCCGAGCGCACCGAGCCCATCGCCGGCAAGGTCGCCGAGCTCTTCGCCCAGGGCAAAGTGGACGTCATGGATCCGGAAGCCGCCTGCAGGCACTAGCAGCAGACCAGCCGCCGAGCTGATTGATCCAACGGGAAAAGCTGCCCGTCAGCCTTTGGAGCTGGCGGGCAGCTTTCGTTTTCGGCTCTCATGAAGAGACCGAAAGGGAGACTCCCCTTCGGTCCAGTTAGAAACGGGTATCTAGGGTACCGTTTTGCTTTCCCGAGCTACAGGGTCTCGAGCTGCAGCGTTTCGCCGGGCTCGAGGATGATGCGGCCCTTCACCTTGAACGATTCGGCGCGCTCGCGATCGAAGATCTGGGCGTCGGCGGGATCGTGGACCGGCACGATGTGGATGGGGATGCTATGGCGCGCCTTGACCAGCTTGGCGCAATCGACGGCCTCGGGGATGTCCATGTTGTAGAACCCGTCGGCCGGGAACACCGCGTAATCGATGCCGAGATCGGCCAGCTTGCCCGTCTGCATGTCGCGCGTCATGCTCGTATCGCCCGATGCATAGAACGTGACGCCGTCGAGCTCGAGCACCATGCCCACGCACGATCCGGCAGGATGGTTCTTGTTGTACGCCTGAACTGCGGTGATGCGCACGCCATGGCTCTCGACGGTCAGGAACGTGTCCGCGTCGGGATGCACGTGGGCCGCCCTGATGACCTGGCAGCCTTCCGCATGCGGCATCTTGTCGACCTGGTTGTGGTCGGGATGCTCGTGAGTCACCAGAATCAGGTCGGCGGGCACATCGTAGCCATCCCCCGCGAAGGGGTCGACGTACACGACCGTGCCGTCGTCGAGCGTGAACCGATACGAACCATGTCCCTGATAGAGCATCTGCGCCATAGCGGCCTCCTTAGTCTCGCTGATGGGGAAATTGTACTATATGCCGCCCTCAGCCCCGGTCGATGATGGCGAGGGCCTTCTGGTACTTCTCGACGCGCGCCCGATCGAGGTCCGTAACCTCGTCGAGCCGCGAGAGGTCGGAATTATGCCGAAGATCGGCGCGCTTGACCTTGGCGGCAAGCGGGTTTCGGGCCACGCGGGCGACGTAATCGAGATACGGCTCCGACGCATCGTGCGTCAGCAAGAGGAGCGCCTCTATCACGGCAGCAGGCATGCCGAGGACGCGAATATCATCGACCGTGTAATCGGTGTCCTCCATCACGTCATGCAACAGGGCGACACATACGGACGCTTCGTCGTCCATCTGCTCTGCCAAGTGGAAAGGATGGAACACGTACGGCAAGCCCGATTTGTCGACTTGGTCGCGATGGGCCTCGAAGCACATCGCGAGCGCCTTCTTCGTCAATGGCGTGTAGATCATGGTTCGCTCCTCTCGTACGCAAGCAACTTAGGTCAGAAACGAAACGCCCCGAATGGCCGTTTCGCGTTTGGCTCCGTCATCGGCTAGCTGGTAGACACCCCGTTACAATTCCGCGACGAAGTCGAGCCCGTCATCGCCCGCTATCGCGCGCACGGCCGATTCGGTTTCCTCGTCGGCGAAATGCCACCACTCGCTGGCGAGCTCGGAGAAGCCCGCGCCGCAAAAGGCCCGGTGAAGCGCGAGGCACGCGTCGTTCGCACGAACCGCCTCGCAATAATTCTCGGGCTGGATATCGCCAGATGCCATGGGACTGTCCGTCAGATGGCCGGATTCGTCGAACGCATCGAAGGCGGACGGCATCTCGACGGGCCTCCCCGACTCGTCGCACAGCCCGACGTCGACATCGGTCCCGAAATTATGCCCTGAGGACCCCGATGCAACGTACCACCCGATCGGCCAGTCCCCAAGAGACGCTTGGATGACCTCGTTTTCCTGGTACGCAGCTTCGAACGCATCGGACATCTGCAGCTGCGCGCGCATCGGCCGATATGCGTCATAGACGAGCAGCCGCCATCCCTGGTTTGCAAGCGCCTCCGAGACGCCGGCGAGCTTGACGGCCGTGCCGTACGCGCATGGCACGACGTAGCGGTCCTCGCCCCAGTAAGCGCTGCGTTGCATCCCATCGGCGTATCCCTCGATGCGCCGATCGGTCACGCCGGCGATCGGCTCGCCTGCGCACCTGCTGGTCGCCGCGTACGAATACACGATATCGCACACCGCATCGGGCAGGAAATCGGGCACGTTCACCAACAAGGCATCGGGATCGACCGGAACGACCTTGCTCCCGTACGACACGACGGCGCGGTCCTCGTAGGAGAAATCCCATGACGCCCGCATCGACTCGTCCTGGTCTTTTGGAACTTGCTCGCCATCCACGCGCCCTGAGGCCGCAAGTTTCGGCGTGTACAGGACCTGGACGGCCGTGCCCGCAGGCACGCCCGATTCCTCGACCGCGAGCCACCCCGTCGGATACACGGCCGCATCGACCTGCGCGGCCTCCCCCGACGAGCTGCCGAGCGATTCGGAGGGCGCAGGCGCTTCGTTGGAACCAGCCGCGATGTCGGAAGCGGAATCTTGCACGGACCCATCGGGCGCAGCGTTTCCGACCGAGCCTTCCACATGCGTCACCCGACCGCTCCAGACGTCATCGCCCGACGGACCCACGGCGCAAGACGCCATCATGAGCGACGCGATGCAGAGCGCGAACGCCAGCAGGACGCCCGCGCGCAAACGCGACCCAAGACGGCCGCGACCGCCTACACGAAACCTGTTCACCTGCAAATCCTTTATGAAGCTCGGGAATGCGCAATCACCGCATGCGTTGTCAACGCGAGGCAGCTTGGCCCCGGCAATCGCTCCGGAAACCTCCGCCTTCGGCTTTCAGCTAACAATTGTACAGCAACGACGCTTCCGCCGTTTATCCCGTCACGACGCAATCGACCGCCACGTCGGTCTCGAATCGGGGTAACGGCGCTTCGCTCATCTGCGCGATCCGGCACAGGCCGATCGAGGCGCCCCCGAACGTCGGCAGAAACACGTCGTAGAAGCCGCCGCCATACCCGAGCCGGTACCCTTGCGCGTCGAACGAGTACCCGGGAACGATTGCAACCGCGCTCGGCGCCGGGTCTGCGGGACCCGGCACGGCCACGAGGCGCGACGGGTCAGCGGGGGGCTCGTCGATGCCGAACGAGCTGCGCTCGAGGCCTTCGAAATCGTCGATGCGATACCACTCCATCAGGTTCGTGCCCGGCACGCAACGCGGCACGGCCACCAGCTTGCCGCGCGACCATGCATCGCGGATTATCGCCCGCGTGTCGACCTCCGCGCCGACCGACAGATACGCGAACACGGCATCTGCCGCCAGGTAAGCGGAATTGGCGCACACCTTCGCCGCGATCGCCGCATCTGCGCTAGCCCGACCGTCAACGCCAAGCGAGTCACGCACGGCGCGCATCTTGGCGCGCAGGGCCTGCTTGTCGACGCCGTGGGCGCCGCTCCCGTTTTCCCGTCCATTCCCGGCTCCCATGCCTCCCCTTTCCCAAGCGCTCGCCTATGCGGCCATCGCATTCGCGCCGCGATTCTTCGCCCTATCGTAGCACCCAGCTCACGTCGTCACTATGAAAGTTTTTGCACATGTTGGAGTATAATGACGCAGTCACAAGAGAAAGGAACGATGAGATGGCAAAACCCGAACCCTCCATGGACGAATGGCTCGCCGAAGGCAAGGCGAGCGAAAACGCTGACCAATGCGGCATGTTCCTCGTGCACAACGGCATCGTGCGCGCCACGGCCAAGGCGCAGGTGCGCGAGGGCCAGGAGAAACCGCCCGTTGCGCAGGTTGATTTCAGCTATGATGCCGAAGGCGTTGAAGCCGCTATCGCCGAGGCGCTGACCTGGGACGGCGTGTACTTCGTGAAGGTCTGGCTCAACGAGGGCGTCCTCAACGTCGGCGAATCCATCATGTACGTGATGATCGGCGCGGACATCCGCCCGCGCTGCATCGACGCGCTCCAGAAGCTCGTCGGCAAAATCAAGAACGAGCTCGTCGTCGAAAAGGAAGTCTACGTCTCGTAAGGCCGACTGGAACGACGAATCTGGTTGCTCAGCTCGTTTTTCAACGGAAACGGCCGGCTGCGACGAACGTCGCGGCCGGCCGTCTTTTGTCCGAAATGGGTCAGCGGACCTGACTGCTTGACCCGTTACGCGTCGTCGGAGCGCGTACCGTCGGGCCCGAGCTCGACGACGACCTCGGTCGCGATGCCCGGCTTCTCCTTCTGGGCGGCCTCGATCTCGCTGCGGATGAGCGGGCTCTCGATCTGGTCGAGCAGCTCACGCGACTTGCTGGCGGCCTCGGCGCCGGCGGTCTGGCGATCGGCAGAACCGGCCGTCGTGGTCAGATAGGACACGCCCCTCGCATGCGCAGCCTTGGCCTGCAGGTACAGGAACACGAATCCGATGACGCCCGCGAGCGTCGAAGCGGACAAGATGGCGACCTTCGCGTTGGTGATGAGCTCCGGATGCGACGGGAACGCCAAGTTGGCCACGAAGATGGCCATGGTGAATCCGACGCCGCCGAGGATGGCGGACCCGAGCATGTGAATCCAGTTGACGTTCTCGGGCAGCGATGCGAGCTTGACCTTGATCACGATGAAGCTGAACAGCATGATGCCGATCGGCTTGCCCAACAGCAAACCGAAGAACACGCCGAAGAACACGGGGCTCGTGACCATGGCGCCCAAATCGCCCCCGAGGAACGAAACGTCGGCGTTAGTCAGGGCGAACAGCGGCAAGATGCCGAAATACACCCACGGATACAGCTTGCGCTCCAAACGGGTCGCGGGAGGAATGACCTGGCGCGAGATGCGCGAGATCTGATGGACGCTCTCGAGGTAGCCGCCCTGGGCCGAAACGGGCAACTCGGGCTGGTACGATTCGTTGACCTGGGCAACCGCCGTTCCGGACCACTTGATGAAATTGCGCAGGTTGACGCGCGACCCGGACGGGATCGTGAACGCCAACAGCACGCCGGCGATGGTGGAATGGACGCCCGACATGAACACGCAATACCACAGCACGACGCCGATCAGCAGGTACGGTATGAGCGTGTAGACGTGCGCGCGGTTGAGGATGACGAGCACGACCATAACGCCCGCCGCGCACCCCAGCCAGAACAGCGAAGGCGTCTGCCCGTAGAACATGGCGATGATGATGATCGCGATGATGTCGTCAGCCACGGCCAGCGTGGAGAGGAACACGCGCACGCCGTTCGGCACGCGGTTGCCGAGCAGGGCCAAAATGCCGAGCGCAAACGCGATGTCGGTCGCGGTCGGCACGCCCCAGCCATGATTGCTGTCGGGGCTCCCGAAGTTGAAGAGGGAGTAGATGACGATGGGCGCCAGCACGCCGCCGCATGCCGCGATGATGGGCAAGAGCGCCTGGCGTATGTTGGTGAGCTCGCCGGCGGTCATCTCGTACTTGATCTCGAGGCCCACGAGCAGGAAGAAGATCGCCATGAATATGTCGTTGATGATCTCGGCGAACGACATGGCGGCATGCGTCTCGCCCACGATGAAGCCGAATTCGGTCTCGATGATTTCGAGGAACGGCTCGTACAGGCCCGTGTTCGCGATGACGAGCGCCACGATGGCCGCCACGAGCATGAGGGCGGCCGCCTTGGTAGACGAATACCCAAGCTGGATCAGCTTGCTGAAACGCAGCTGGTTCGCGCGCGATTCCTCGTTGTACACGCCGACGGCCCGCTCGCGGATGCGCGCCTTCAGCTCCTCCTCGTCCTCTTCCTCGTCGCCCGACGCAACGGGCAAAGGCGCTTCCTCGAATTCCAAAGCGCCGTCGCCGTCATGCACGGCTGTTTTGTCACGGTCCTCGTCAAGCTTCGCGAAATCGTGCTGAGCCATAGAACACCCCTCGCTCGGTCGTTAACCAAATCACTCGTGATAATGTTCAGTATTATCTCACGAGCGCACCAAATAGCAACGAAAACGAGCGAACTGGCCCCCTAAAGGACTGTTTGCGGCAATATGCGACTGGCGATGATACAGTACCTCAGAGGTAACGTATCTTGTTATACATTTGGGGACAGTCCCCAAATGTATAACAAGGCAAGCTTTCCTTGTCCCACGCAAGCGCGCGAGACAGACGAACGCAACGCTAGATTTCGTGAATGAACAGGCCGCTGCGAAGCTTGGGTTCGAACCACGTGGACTTCGGCGGCATGAGCAACCCGGCATCCGCCACGGCGAACAGCTCGGCGATGCTCGTGGGCGAAAGCGCGAATGCGGCAGCGCAGTCTTCGGCGCACCTGCGCTCGAGCTCGCCCAAGCCCCTGATGCCTCCGACGAAATCGATGCGCGGGCTACGGCGCGGGTCGGCTATGCCGAGCACAGGCCCGAACAGCTGGCGTTGCAGCATTTCGGCTTCGAGGCTCTCGACCGGATCGTCGGGCACGTCGGACACGTCGATCTGACAACGGTACCAACGGCCGCCGACGAACGTGCAGAACTCGCCCAGCTCGTGCGGCTTGACGAGCTCCTCAGCTGCAGCCGGGTCGTTTGCGCCGAGAATCGAGAACGGCTCGCACCCGAATTCCGGCGCGACGATCTCCTCGACTTCGAAGCGGGCGCGCAGCTCGCCGATGAACTCCTCTTCCGTCAGGCCGTTGAGGTCCTTGACCACGCGCTCGTACGGCCAGATCTTGAGCTCGGTGTCGGCGAACAGGACGGCCAGGAAGTAATCGGATTCCTCGGTGGGCTCCTGCGACCCGCGCGCCACGCGGCGGGCCTTGGCCACCTCTGCGGCGGCGGCGACGCGATGGTGCCCGTCGGCGATGTAGACACGGCCGAGCTCCTCGAAACGGTGGCGCACGAGCTCGATGCAGCGCGTCGGCACGACGAACCCGCGGTGGCGCACGCCGTCATCGGCCGTGAAATCGAATATCGGGTCGCCCTGCTTGGTCTCCTCGTATATGGCCGCGAGCTTCTCGTCGTAATGGTATGCCAGGAATATCGGGCCGGTCTGGGCCTCGCAGCCGCGCACGTGGTTGATGCGGTCGACCTCCTTGTCGACGCGCGTGCTTTCGTGCTCCTTGACGATGCCGTTGAGGTAATCGTCGATGGCCACGCATCCGACGAGGCCGTTTTGCACGCGGCCGTCCATCGTGAGCTCGTAGAGGTAGAACGACTCGTCGGAATCGGACACATAGGCCCCACGCGTCTTCATGTCGCGCAGCATGGCGCCCGCCTTCAGGTAGACGAGCAAGTCGAACGGGTCGGTTCCCTCGGGGAAGTTCACCACGGGCTCGTCGATGGCTAGAAACGACTGCGGGTTTGCCGCCACGATGCGACGGGCCTCCTCGACGTTCTGCACGTCATAGGGCAACGCCGCGATGGCGGGCGCGGCATCTGCTGTGGGACGGATTGCCTTGAACGGCCTGATGTGCGTCATTTCGGAATCTCCTCTATTCACCGGGCCGAAACGCCCTCGAGCGCGTTCGCGACCCTCGCCTCTCTTTCGATTGTCCATCATACAGCACGCCCCTCGAACCCTCGCACCGCATTTCTGAAGAGCAACGCAAATTCACCGCGTGGAAACGACGTCCCGCCCGACCGCGATTGCCAAACACGACAGGAATGCCCAACCGCGATTGCCGAGCGCGAATGGGACGCCCGAACGCGATTGCCGTACGCGATGGGGGCGCCCGACCGCGATTGCCTGGCGAGACGGGAACGCCCTGTGCCCTCGCCCCGCCAGAGACGGATTGGCTGGCTCGTGCATTTCGTACATTTCCCCCGGAAACCGCCAATCTCGTTTTTCGTGGTAGGAATAAGGGTAAATGTACGATTGACTGGCAGGAATGCGGCTAAATGTACGAAAAACCACGTCCTTGCAGGCTGGAAATCGTACATTTAGCCGCATTCCAACCACGAAATGCATCGTCTGGCAGAAATCGCGGGAAATGCACGGCTGCTAAGGAGGATGCGGCTTTATCGCGCAGACGATCCGAACGGGTCGGAAGAGCCGTCCTTGCGATTCATTCCCCGGCGAATGAAAACGCGCCTCCTTTGAGGGCGCTGTCAAAAGGGGCGTTCCGAGTACGTCATCCCGAATAGCAACCTGACAGGGACACCGACGAAGTGTCAGGTCTCGGGCGTCGCGCGCTCAGCGGTTCGCGAGATAGCGCTCGGCCAGCGTGGTCCGCGCCTTCGCGAGCTCGAACAGGGGCTCGAGGTAGGCGCAGCCCTCCGAGGTCGCAGTCTCGTGAGCGAAAGCGAACAGCCGATCCACCAGCTCGGCGACCGGACGCCCGTACACCGTCGCCTCGTATCCGCGCTCCATGAGCTGGGCTTTGGCGTCGTGGACGTCGGATTCGTCCACCCCGCCGAAAAGCTCCTCGAGCTTGCCGAGGTTGCCCTCGTAGAACAGCGCGCGCACGAGCGCCGTGTAGGACAGGCAGTATTCGATGGGCATGGCGTCTGCCGGCCTGATCTCCACGAAGTTCTTCAGGCGCGCATCGGGCCAGACCATCGACAGCGCGTGCTCGATTTCCCGCCCGCTCATCTCGCGGTCCGCATACACCTCGTCGAACGTCTGATCCGCAACGTAGCGCCACCCATGCTCGGAGCCTTCGTCGGGGACAAGAATCGCCTCGCGCGTCATGATGTAATCTGCGTAATCGGCGAACGAGAACCCTGCATCGAGCGAACCGGGAACCGTGCCCACGCGGTCTTGGTTCATGCCGGCCCACACCGCCGTGCGAACCATGTTGAACTTCCGGTCCTCCCCTTCGTACACAGGTGAGTTATCGCAGACGAGCGCGAGGATTGGCGCGATGATCTGGGCTATGCGAAGCTTGCGCAGCGCATCGGATTCGCTCTCGAAATCGATGGAAACCTGCAGCGATGCGGTGCCGCGCATCATGCAGATGCCCTCGTAGGCCTGCGCGCCGAGGAACTTCGTCATGCATTCGTAGCGATACTTGGGCACGAGCTCCAAATCGCGCGCCTTGGAAGCGGGGTTGTACCCGAACAAGGGGGCGACGAGTCCAAATTCCGCGAGGATGGGGTCGAGCCGCTTGCGGAATGCCCGGTACGTCGTCTCGATCTCGTGCACCGACGAGCACGGGCCGATGGAAACTTCCAGCTGACCTGCGGGCTCGATCGATATCGCCTCGCCAGCCCGCTGCATCCCGATGAGCTCGCCGCCCTCGAACGTCTTGCTCTCGTATCCGGCGGAAAGCCGCTCGAGCACGTCGCGCACGCCCCGCGGCTCCGAGTAGCGGACCGCCGATCCATCCTCGTGCAGCAGGGCGTGTTCGAGCTCGAACCCGAACTTCTGCGTGCTCTTGTCGCCCGCCTCGAAGTACGCCATGAGCTTCTGGCGGTTCAGGTTGCGGTAATCAGCCCCGTCGACCATCACGGAGTCCCCTTAATCCTAGCTATCCACTATGTTAATTGCACTCCTACATTCCGATGAGCGCTGCGTGCGCGTCGGAGACCCCGACGTGTAATGATACCGCATGTAATTGGCCTTTGTATGGTCGCAATGCACCATAATGAGTCGCTGAGCTGCCAGCGACTCATTCCGGCTCCGCTATACTGTGCGTATGACCATCAAGCCGAACACCTCCATCTGGATTTCACGCGCGCTCGTCGCGGCGGTGTTTATCGTCAACGTGCAATGCGCGTTCCAGTTCATCATCTGGCCCGACGCCTACACGGCCGCCTATCAAGTGGAAGGGCCCTCTGCAGAAACCATGGTACAAACGGTCGGCATCTGCTTCCTCATGTGGAACGCGACGTACCCGCCCGTGATCGCGCGCCCGACGAGGTATCGCACGCTGTTCTGCGTGGTAATCGCTCAGCAGCTCATCGGCCTAGTCGGCGAAAGCGCCTTGCTGGCAAGCCTCCCTTCCGGGCTCGAAGTGCTCGCCGCCTCGATTGCGCGCTTCGTGGCCTTCGACGCCGCCGGTCTCGTGCTCCTCTGCATCGCGTTCGCCTTGACGCTACCCCACACGCGCCGGGAGCAATGAGCAGCCGGCTACGCGGCGGCTCGTCCCTCCTCGAGCTGTTCAAATAGCACCGCTTGTCATTCTGAGCCGAAGGCGAAGAATCCCCGCGAAGCGGTTTACCCGGGTCACCGCTTCGCGGGGATTCTTCGCCTTCGGCTCAGAATGACAGAATGGGCTTTTTTGGACAGCCTCCCCCCCACGAGACTGTCCAGCCAGTTTTGCCATTCTGAGCCTTTGCGCAAGATTCTTCGCCTTTGGCTCAGAATGACAAGACGGCGTTTTTTGGACAACCTCCCGCTTCGCAACCGCAGCTGCTACGACACCTTCACCAACGTGTGCACGGGTCGGTCCGTGACCTTGGCCAAGACGTCGCGGGGGTTGAAGAACTCGAGCTCGATCAAGCCGGCGATGCCCACGAGCTCGGCCCCGAGGCGCTCGACGAGCTTGACCTGGGCGACCATCGTGCCGCCCGTGGCAAGGAGGTCGTCGACGAGCAGCACCTTGTCGCCGGGCGCGATGGCGTCGGCATGGATCTGGAGCTCTGCGGTGCCGTACTCGAGGTCGTATTCCTGCGCGACCGTCTCGCGCGGGAGCTTGCCCGGCTTGCGGGCGGGCACGAATCCTGCCCCCAGCTCGACGGCGACGGGCGCGCCCATCATGAAACCGCGCGCTTCGGCTCCGACGACTTTCGTCACGCCCGCATCGCGAAACGGCTCGGCGAGCGCCTTTATCACGGCCGTGAATCCCTCGGCATCGGCCATGAGCGGCGTGATGTCCTTGAACACGACGCCCGGCTTGGGATAATCGGGGATACTCGCTATCAGGCTCTCGAAATCGAATTCTGCCATGGATGAATCTCCTTGCTCTTGTTCTCGTTCCCGCAAATCTCGACGGTGATTGTCACATTGTATGCCACGCTCGGGCATCTGCGCCTGAAAACGCCGACATCGACGATTCGCTTAATCTGCAACCGCCATACCGGCAACGCAATCCCTATGCCACCAAGAAGAACTTGATCAGGAAAATCGCCGCCAGGATGTAGGTCAGGAAGTAGTAGCGCTTGGCCTGGCCGCTGAAGATGTTTATGACCGAGAACGCGATGAGACCGATGCCGATGGCATGGCCGATAGATCCCGAAATGGGCATCGCGATGAGCATGAGAGCGACGGGGGCCGCCTGGTCCATCTGCTCGAAGTCGATGTGCTTGAGGCCCGAGAGCATGACGATGCCCACGTAGATGAGCGCCGAGGACGTGGCCGCGGCCGGGATGATGGCGGCGATGGGAGCGATGAACATGCACAGCAGGAACATGATGCCGCACGTGAAGGCGGTCAGGCCCGTGCGGCCCCCGGCCTCGACGCCCGAGGCGGATTCGACGAACGTCGTGACGGTCGAGGTGCCGGTGCAGGCGCCGACCATCGTGCCGATCGAGTCGGACAGCAGCGCTTCCTTCATCTGCGGCATCTTGCCGTCCTTGTCGAGCATGCCCGCGCGCGCCGCGGTGCCCACCAGCGTGCCGATAGTGTCAAACATGTCGATCATGCAGAACGTGACGATGAGCGTGATGGCGGTAAACCATCCGAGCTCCAGGAAGCCCTCGAGATTGAACTTGAACAGCGTCAAGTTGACCATGTCGCCGAACGGCGGGATCCACGACGCGGTGGCCAGGCTGTCGAACGGGTTGAGGCCCAAAAACAGCGCCTCTCCCGCCCAGTAGATGACCGATGCGACCAGCATGCCCAGGATGACCGCCGCCTTCACGCCGCGATGAGCCAGGAGAATGATCACGAACAGGCCAACGAACATCGTGACGACGGTGAGCACCATCTGGGGATAAGCCGTGGTCATGGTGGCCGCTGCGCTCGACGCGGTGAGCGATCCGAAGAAGTCGCGCATGACGTAGAACGGGTTGCCCTCGACGTCGAACACGCCCGCGTTGCTGCCCACGCCGATGTTGAGCAACATGAGCCCGATGGCGGGAGCGATGCCCATGCGCACGCCGTACGGGATGGCGCCGACGATCATCTCGCGTATGTTGCACAAGGTGAGCACCACGAACACGACGCCCTCGGCCAACACGATGATGAGCGCCGCCTGGAACGACGCGACATAGGTGGCGCCCGTGATGGTGGCGATCTGGGTTACCACGACGGCGAGAAAGCTGTTGAGCCCCATGCCCGGCGCCAGGCAGAACGGCTTGTTCGCGATGAACGCCATGCACATCATGGCGATGCCCGACGCAAGGCACGTGGAGATGAACACCGCGTTCCACAGCTCGTCGCCGCCGGCGCGCCAGCCAGTCAGCAGGTTCGGGTTCAGGGCGATGATGTAGGCCATCGTCATGAACGTGGTCAGGCCGGCGATTATCTCCGTCTTTACCGACGTGCCGTTTTCCTTGAGCTTGAACAGCGCCTCCACGGGATTCCCTCCATTCGTCGTGGAACTATCACGCGCTCATTGTACTGCTTCGCCGGCACGACAACGCCCATGAGATGAAAAATGGCCCTTCTCGAATGATGGCTTGCATTTTCGCAGTTGATGCGATGGTATTGACAATTTTGAGTTGCATCTACAGCGGGACGGCTACCCCTGGATGCTCGTTTCGTCGGAAGCCTTCGACGAAGGCCGATTCCTGACACGTGAAACGCGCGCCTGCGCAAAACCGCCGCTTGTCGAAGGCTTGACGTGAACGCGACGTGAATGCGACGATATTTGCGAATGGAAAACTGCCGTGCGTCCAGAGAACCGTCCCCATGGCATACGCATTTTCTTACAGCACGCGCTCGCTTGCCTGCCGCGCCTCGAGGTCGTCGAGGTAGGCCCGCTGGCGACGGATGACGTAGTTGTAGGCCACGTTGAACGCGGCTGCCACGACGGTGCTCACGACGGCGGTGGCCGCCCAGAGTTCCAAGCTGAGCTCGCTGAGCATGAAGAACGACCCAAACGCACCGATCACCAGGGCCAGGCCGCCGATGCACACGACGTCGAGGACCACGTTGATCGCGTTGAACGGCTGCGACTGCCTCACGACGACGTTAAGGCTGACAATGCACGTCGAGAGCAGGCACATCGTCTGGAACTCGCCCTGCGTCAACCCGCATGCCACGCCGATCGCCATCATCGCGCCGATCGCGAGCACGACCGCGATGGCACCCGGTGCCGCCCGCATGCCGACGTTGTGCAGGAAGTTCCCCCTCACGCGATTGCCGTTGGGCTCGAGGGCGAGCACGAACGACGGCAACCCGATGGTGAAGAAGCTCAGCGCCGTCAGCTGCACGGGCGAGAATGGGAAATCGAACGCCATGAACGGGACGAACGCCACGGCGAGCACCACCGAGTACAGGGTCTTGGTGAGGTAGAGCACGGCGGAACGCTGCAGGTTGTTGATGGAACGGCGGCCTTCCGCCACGACGACCGGCATGCTGGCGAAATCGTCGTCGAGCAGCACGAGCTGCGCGATCGAGCGCGCCGCATCCGAGCCCGAGCCCATGGCCACCGAGCAATCCGACGCGTGGAGCGCCAGCACGTCGTTCACACCGTCGCCGGTCATGGCCACCGTATGGCCCTGGGCCTGCAGCGCCTCGACGAGCTGTTTTTTCTGGTCGGGGCTCACGCGGCCGAACACGCGACACTCCCGCGCGGCGCGCTCGAGCTCCTCGCCCGTAGCGACGGTGCTCATGTCGATGCAGCTATCGGCGCCGTACACGCCCGCGCGCTTGGCGATCTTGCTCACCGTCGACACCGCATCGCCGCTGATGACGTTGACGCGCACGCCTTGGTCGTGGAAATACGCGAGCGTCGAGGGGGCGGATTCGCGAATGTGGTCCGACACGAACACGAGCCCGAGCGGCTCGACTGCCCCCATGATGGCGTCCCGTTCGTCGAAATCGTCCACACGGGCAACGACGAGCACGCGCCGGGCCCCGCCGAGGCGACTTGCCATGTCGGAGACCTCGGTCAAGCGCGCATGGCCGCGCAGGACGAACTCGACGGCCCCGAGGGCGTAGTTGCCGGCGTCGCTGCCGTAGCACACGCCCGAGTACTTCCGCTCCGACGAGAACGGGATGGCGCGCACCTCCCCCAACACGGGGAGCGGCAGGCCTTCGGGCTCGCGCAACCCGTCCACGTAATCGCGCAGCGCCCGGGACGTCTCGTTTTGGAGCTCCTCGCTGACCGCCACGAGGGCGCGCAGGGCGTGAAGCGCATCGTCGTAGGTGGCACCGGGTACGGGTACGACCTCGTCGACATCCATCTCGCCGGTCGTGATGGTGCCGGTCTTGTCCAGGCAGACGACGTCGACGCGCGCGAGGGTCTCGACGCAGTAGATCTGCTGCGCGAGCACGCGATGCTGCGCGAGCCGGTACACCCCGATGGCCAGGACGGCGCTCGTGAGCAGGATGAGCCCGCTGGGAATCATGCCGATCAGAGCCCCCGACGTGTGCAGTATCGCGCTCGTGACGTCTCCGTTGGGGCTGAGGAAAGCCTCCTTCGCGAACAGCAGCGCCCCGAGCGGCAAAAGCGCGATGCTCACGTACTTCACGATGGCGTTGAGCGATTGCATGATCTCGCTGCCGAGGCGCTTGTACGCTTTGGCCTCGTTGTTTATCTTGCTCGCGTAATTGTCGGCACCGACCGCCGTAACGCGGGCCACGCACGAGCCGGCCGCAATGAAGCTCCCCGACATCAAGTCATCGCCCGCATGCTTGGGGATGAGGTCCGACTCGCCCGTCAGCAGGCTCTCGTTCGCCGAGCAGCGCCCGTCGACGACGGAGCAGTCCGAGGGCACCTGATCGCCCCGTCCCAGCATGATGACGTCGTCGAGCACGAGCTGGTCGATGGGTATGTTGACGAGCTGGCCGTCGCGCATGGCGTGGGCGCGGGCCTGCGTGATGACGCTCAGCTTGTCGACCATCAACTTCGCGCGCACTTCCTGGAATATGCCGATGGCCACGTTCGTGACGATAATGACCATGAACAGCATGTTGCGGTACGACCCCGTCCAGAACACGGCGGCCGCGAGTATCACGTTGACGAGGTTGAACAGCGTGCACATGTTGTCGCGCACGATGCGCGCGATGCTGCGCGTGCGCACGTCGGCGTTAACGTTGACCTGCCCCGCCGCCACTCGTTCGGCCACCTGCGCGGAGGTCAAACCCGATGGTTTCTGCCCGTTGTCGATATCCATGGCGCGTATCGTATCACGGCACCCGCCGCCAATGCGCCGCATCACGCGTTCGTCGGCAAAACCAAATGATACATTACCTCTGAGGTAATGTATCATTTAAATCTGCTATACTGGATAGAGCGCGATTATCTGACGCTTTTCGCCAGGGGGGGGCACGATAGCCATGAGAATCGTATCCGACTCATCTTCTGATTTGCTGGAACTTCCCGACATCGATTACCGCACGGTACCGCTCAAGATCATGTTCGGCGGCAACGAATACGTCGACGAGATCGGCACCGATTGCGAGCAGATGGTGCTCGACCTGCAGAACCACGACGGCCCGTCGACCACGTCATGTCCCAACGTGCACGAATGGCTCGAGGCCTTCGAAGGTTCCGAGGAGATCTTCGCCATAACGATCAGCAGCGGCCTTTCGGCGAGCTACTCGTCCGCCCAGATGGCGAAGCAGCAGTACGAGCAGGAGCACCCCAACGCCCAAGTGCACATCTTCGACAGCCTGGCCACGGGCCCGGTGCTGCGCCTCATCATCGAGAAGCTGCGCGAGGGGATCCTCGCAGGCAAGAACTACGCCCAGGTCAAAGCAGAGACGATTGCCTACCAGGCCCGCATCCGCATCATCTACTCGCTCGAATCCCTCAACAACCTCGCGCGCAACGGGCGCGTCAACGCCCACGTCGCGCGGCTGGCGGGCGTGCTCAACATCCGGGCCGTCGGCCACGCGAGCGACGAGGGCAAGGTAGAGCTGCTGCACACCTGCCGCGGCGAGAAGCGCGCGCTCAAGGCCATCGTGCGCGAGATGGCCGACCGCGGCTTCGGCAGCGGCACGGCCCATATCGACCACTGCCTCAATCTCCCGGCCGCGAACAAGCTCAAGAGCCTCATCGAGGAATACTTCCCCAAGGGCACCGTGCACATCCACCCGTGCGGCGCCCTGTGCAGCTTCTACGCAGACAAAGGCGGCCTCATCGTAGGCTACGAGATCGACTAGGCGAGGCGACGTCCATCGCCTCCGTCCGAACTGCTGCATCTCGCACGCCGCTACGGCGGTGCGCGAGATGCAGCAGTTCGACGCTTCGCCCACGACGATATTCAGCACCTAGCACAAAAACTAAGAGCGATGGCGTATGCTACCATTTTGCTACCTACAGGGGCTAGAAAACCCGAGCCGGGACGGAGCACGGGGGGAATTCCGTCGCGACATCATCAACGAAAGCGTGAGCATATGGCAAACTCGGATTCGGGTACAACCAGTTATGTCGTGATAGGCTATCTGCTTGCGGTCGTGCAGGCGGTCCTTTATGCAACGTTGAGCATATTCGGCAAGCTGCTCTACGCGACCGGCCTCGACTCGCATCAGGTCGTGCTGCTCCGCTTCCTTTCCATGACCGTCTTGCTCGGCGCCTTCCTTGTCATCTGGCGGCGCGTGCCGCTTCTCAGCATGCGGCGGTCCACCCTCATACAGGGCGCGTTCTTCTTCGTGACCGCGTTGTTTTACCTGCTGACCGTCGAGCACCTGACGGCGGGCATGACGACGGTCATCTTCTACACGTTCCCTGCGGTCGTGGCCGTCATCAACGTGGTCGTGTTCAAGGAGCGTTTCTCCGCGGCGATCGCGATTGCCCTCATCCTGGCCTTTGCGGGGCTCGTGCTCGTTTCGGGCATGGTTGCAGGAGGCATCGTGCTCGACGCGCTGGGCATAGCGTACGGAATCATATCGTGCGTGTGCTTTGCGATTTACACGGTGCTCATCCAAAGGCTCGGCCGCGATGAGAGCCCCCTGACCTCCACGTTCACCATAGCGCTGATCGGGCTCGCGGCGTCATGCGTCGTATTCGCGCCCTCGGTGCCCACGCTGCTCGAGCTCGACGCTAACCAGGTGGCGCTCGCATGCGGAATGGGACTCTTGAGCACGATACTGCCCGTCGTCATCTACATCGAGGCCATCAAGCGCATCGGCGGCACGAAGGCTGCGCTCATCAGCATCAGCGAAACGCCGTTCACGTTGGCGCTCGCGTTCATCATCCTGGGAGAAGTCCTCACGACGCAGCAAACCATCGGATCGATACTCATCATCGCGAGCGTCGCCGTCGTCAGCATCGAGCCCCTGATGAAGAACAGGTCACGATAGGAAGACGCGCTTTCCCACCACTCGACGTGCGAAGGGGAGCACCATGGCTACTGACCGAAAGGGAGACTCCCCTTCGGTCAGTAGTGATAAGCGATCAAGGGCCCCCGGGCTATTCGGATGGCCTGTACGTGTTGCCGCAGCCGTTCTGATAGCACGTCGGCTTGAAGTCGAGCACCTTCTTCGCCAGCTCGGGCTCGGTGCGCAGGCGGACGAGCATGCTGTAGATGGCACCCCCGTCGAGCGCGACGATGCGCGGATTCGACGCGATCATGGTGCGATAGATCTCGGGCGCCGTCCATCCTTCGATGCACATCGGATCCTCGACCGTATCGAAGTAGCGCGGCTCGGGCTGGTCGATATAGCGGCAGAATTCGCGGTAGATATCGTCGTGCTCGGGCGCGAACAGCGTTTTGGTATAGTCGGGCCGATGGGTCAGGCAAGACGCCTCCTCGCTCGTCTGCGCGTCGACCTCGGCGAAGTACGCGCGCGCCGCATCGCCACGCTGCCCCGTGCCCTCCGCAATCGCCGCTTGTTCGCGTTCGTAACATCCCATGGCTTTGTACCCCTTTCGCCCCGGCGTTTTAGGCCATTGTAGCGCTTCTTCGACGGTCCATCACGCCGTAGTCCGAGCGGCATACACCTCAGCGATCGCGCGCTCCAACTGCGGTATGTCATCGGCCGCAAAGTGATACCGCACGCATTGGGGCTGGTCGGGTGCATCGCCCCGGGCCCGCTCGACGCGCACGAAATCGGCAGTCGCCTCGGACACGCCCTGACGCATGATGGCATACGCATAGCATGCCGCCTGCAGCACGTGCTTGCGCCTGAGGTCCTCTTCGGTCTCGTCGTCGCGGCCTCCGGTCTTGTAATCGACCACGCGGGCGCGCTGGCCCGTCTCGTCGAGCGCGAGCAGGTCGATCTCGCCTTCGAGGAAGACCTCGTTTGCCTCGTCGGCACCACGTCCCCCGTCGCCATCGAGCACACCGCCCACCGCGGAAACGGGCAGGAAGAACGGCACTTCGGCCCGCAGGTCTTCGAATTGCGCCATTTGCGCGGCGATATCGCTCCCGAACCAGCGGTCGAGCGCTTCGTCCAGGCGGTTAAGCTGCACCTCGTCGAGCCTGCATGCGCGCGCGAGCGACTCGATTCGGCTGCGGTCGGGTTTGGCGAGCGCACATGCCGCCGTACCGTGGGCATCCGCGGCGCCAACGGATCCGTCAAACCCCTCGGCTGCGCAACCGGCATCCGTTTGCGGGCCCGCGCCCGTGGCACTTGGGCTTGCGCCCCGAACCGCGACGGCGTACTGGGCAAGCCGGTGGAACGCCGTGCCCAAGTCGGTCGCCTTGTCGGAGTCGGAGCAGGACGTTCCCGTATACGCCCACGACCCATCGTCTTCGTCGGTGACGGCGGCATTGCGGTTGGCCTGCTGCCAGCTGAACGCGAAGTCGAAATCGGGACTCGCATCATCGGACGGCTGGAGCCATAGGTCAAAGGTCTCTTGAACCTGCGCCGCATCGGCGGAAACCGAGTACGCGCGCGCAAGCCGGTCGAGCACATCTCCCTCATGCGACGCTTCCGCAATCGACGAGTAGCTGAAAACGCCCTCGTGGGCCGCAGCGTAGGGACGTCGGTGCACGGCGACGTGGGCTTGGCGGGCGGGAACGAAGAACGTCGCGTCCTGCAGCGGCTCGTCAACGGCCCGATCATCCGGCATGCCATCGTCTCGGCCAGCCGATGCCGCCTCGACACCCGAAGGCCGACCGTCGTCCGACGCTGACGCAAGCCCGTCCGGGTCCGCAGGCAGCGGCTGGCCGTCTCCGTCGAGCACGAGCGCCTCGTGCTCGACGAGCGCCGGCATCGTTCCCCCGAAATTCACGGCCGTGCGGCCCACATCGAACGAGCCACCTTCCCCCGCCAGGGCGGGCACTATGGCGCCGAGGACGCTCTTGGGGGTGGCGCCCGGGTTGTCCTTGGTCGACTTGCCCGTCAGCGAGATGACGAGGGCCTCCTTCGCACGCGTGAGGGCAACGTAGAGCAAGCGCTTCTGCTCCTCGTTTTCGCCGAGCTCGTCGCGCCCGTACAAGGCCGCCCGCAAGGCGAGCGCACCTTCGGCCGCCACGACGGCGCGATCGAAATCGTCCTCGCAAACCGCGCCCTGCGTGAGCGATGCGTACACCGCGCGAACGCGACCGTCGACCTTGGCCGGGCCGAGCGCGTTGAGGGTGTTCTGCAAATCGAGCGATAGGTACACGTTGCCGGCTATCTGGCTTGCGAGCAGCTTCGAGGAGTCGGCGCGCGGATCCTTGAATTCCGCAACCGCGACTATGGGAAACTCGAGCCCCTTCGATGCGTGAACCGTCATGATGCGCACGAAATCGCCGCCCGTCGCCGAAAGGGCTCCCGGCGGCTCCTTCGCCTCGGCGAGCATCGATTCGAACAGCCGCGCGGTGACCGCCGGGCCCGCCGCACCCGCTTCCTCGATATCGGATAGCATGCGAATCGCCTTGTACACGTTGCCCGCGCTTGCGAGCCCCTCGGCGCCGCGGTCCTGCAAGCGCGAGAGCAAGCCGGAATCTTCGACGGCGCGCGTGACGATGCGTGACGTGCGGGACCGCCGGGACGCGCCGATGGCCTCCCCCATGACCCGCAACGCCAAGACGAGCTGCGGCGACCAATCCGAAGGCGCCGAGCCGTCGCGAAGCGCGCGTGCGCATGCGCGCAGCCCGGCGTGCAAATCGCGCCGACGTGCAACGCCCTGGTCGTCGAACGAAGTTGCTATTTGCGCGAGGTCACCCGCGCAGAGTTCGAACAGGGGCCCGGTGAGCACGTTGTGGAGGGCCTCCGTATGGTGAGGATTGGCGATGACGCGCGCCAGGTCGAGCACCATGGAAGCCTCGGGCATGCGGGAGAACACCGACCCCCCGGTGATAACGCAAGCGAGCCCCCTGTCGCGCAGCGCGCTCGCATACACGTCGGCATGCGACATACCGCCGAGCAAGACCGCCATCTCGCCCGCCGAATGCCCGCGGTCGTGCAGGTCGGCGAACGCATCGGCGATGCGGGCCGCCGCACGTTCCCGCATGGCATCGGTCTTCGCCCCGCCTTTATATGGAGTTGACACGTGCTGCACGCGAATGCGCGGAACGCCGGGGGCGTAGGGACGCTTGACGCGGGCGTCGTCGCGCCCGGGCGCCAACGACATGAACTCGCCGCCGAACATGCTCGGACGCTCGAACACGCAATCGACCAGCTTGAGCACGTCGCGATGGCTGCGGAAGTTGTCGGGCAGCATGATGACGTCGTCGGGATTTGCCGAGCGCACCTCCTCGAGGTGGCGCCGATACACCGATACGTCGGCGCCGCGGAACCGGTAGATGGACTGCTGGGCATCGCCCACCGTGCACAGCCGGCATGCGTTAGGGCCGGCCATCCGCTTGATCATATCGACTTGCATCTGGTCGGTATCCTGGAACTCGTCGACCATGATGAGCTGGAACTTGTCGGTGTAGAGCGCCGCTATGTCGGGATGGTCCTCGATGGCCCGCGATGCGAGCACGAGCAGATCGTCGTTGTCCAGCACGCCCGCCTCGCGTTTGGATGCGGCGAAAAGCGATTGCGCCTCGCGCGCGAGGGCCGTAAGCGTCGCCAGATGGGAGGATGCGGCGGCAAGCCGCAGCTCCATGACGCACATGCCGTACAGGTCGAGCGCCTGGGCGACCTGCTCCTTGTAGTCTGCCGTTCCCGTTTTCCTGGGCGCTTCGAGCCTGTCGAGGGCGCGCAGTGCCCAGAGGGGGTCGCCCGCATGGCCTTCCTGCATCTCGGACCTGATGGCCGCGGCGGTCTCCGCGACCGAAGCGGCCCACGCCTCGCGGGCCTCGTTGGGCTTCTGGCCCTGGGCCAGGGCGGCGACCGCCTCGTAAGACTCGAGGGCCGCATCGACGAGCTGGGCGGGGTTGACGCGCGGCTCGGGCATCACGAACGCGTCGAACCCGTTCTTGTTGCCGCCGGCAGCGGCCATGAGGGTCTTGAGCATCGATTCGACCGAACTGCCACGCGGGCCGTAGGACCGGGCGGGATACTCGGCGAATAGGGCATCGACCGACTCTGCGCTCACGTCGCAATCGGGCCAGACGGCGCCGGACTGCGCCTCCATCAGCACCTGTTCGATCGCGCGATCGCGCAGCGTGTCGGTCACCACCTGGTCGGCCATGGCGAACGTGGGATCCAAATCGAGCTCGATGGCGTGCGCGCGCAGGATGCGGGCGCACATGCCGTGAATGGTCGAAACCCAGGCTTCGTCGACGTGCAAGGCCTGCTCGTTCAGCCCGCATGCCCGCAGCTCGGCCTTGATGCGCGACTTTAGCTCTCCAGCGGCCTTGTTCGTGAACGTGATGGCGCATATGCGGTCTATGCCGTCCACCGCACCTGACTGTATGGCATGCACGATGCGCTTCGTCAGCGTGAACGTCTTTCCCGAACCCGCGCCGGCCGCGACCACGAGGGAGCGGTCGAGCGTGTTGATGCATTTCTCCTGACCGGGTGTGAAGCTCATGATCTAGGCACCTCGTTTCGGACAATGGACGACGGGGCAATACGTGCAGGCGTCGCCATCGATGGGTTCGGGATCCACGATGCCGGCCTCCATGGCATCGACGGCAGCCGAGATGACCTGCTCGGTCTGGTCGAGCATATCGGCAAAGGACAACTGCGAGAAATCGCCGGGCTCGCCCGATTCGGCCGAACCCGATGCCGCGCAACAGCACTTGTCGTGCCGCATGGCCGGCAGATGCGGGGATTCGAGCACGAGGCCGTCGTACGCGCCCGTGCACTCGCGTCTGGCGCCATAGCTCACGTACAGCGCGCCCACGACGTGCAATCCCAGTTCGCGGCCGACGACCTGCGCGTACATGCGCGTCTGGACCTTGCCCGGGTTGCAGGCGGTCTTGCCCGCGATGCAATGCGCGCCCGACACCGACCCCTTGTAGTCGATGACGACCGCGTTGCCCGCATCATCGACGTCGATCCTATCGACCGTGCCGACGAACAATCGGCCGGCATAGCGTGCACCGTCCTCGGGCGCGAACGAACGCTCCAAGTACGCCGGATGAAACCCGGGAAGGAACTGGGATTCGAAATCGAGGTACGAAACCAGCTGATCTTTGCACGCCTGGACCTCGCGGGCTTCGATTTGGTTGGTTGCGACGTAGCGCCCGCTGCCAGGCTCGAGCTGATACTGGAGATCTGCCAGCTCGTCGGCGACCTCACTTATGAGCGCCTTGGCCTGCTCGAGATTGTCGGCATTGACCTTGAGCTGCCCCGCGTCCTGGAACCGCTGGTAGAATTCCTGCAGGACCGCATGGCAAAACGAGCCCCGCTCGAGCGGACCGAACCCCTCGTCGAGCCCCTCGACCTTGAGGCGGCTTTGCGCATACCACCTGTATGGGCACTCGAGATACGTCTCGACCTGGGATGGAGACGGACTGAATCCCGGAATGACGCCCCCGTCGCTCCCGCGGCGGGAAAGCGCGACCACCCCCCTTTGCGCTTCGGGCAGGTAACCGAGCCCCGCACGATCGGCCTCGCACGCCATGGGCTGCACCGCCCCGACCGGCAGGCAGGCGGCGTTGGCATAGAGGAGCTCTTCGCCGCGTTGGACCAGTGCATCGCGCAGCATCGGAGGCAGGCCGTACACCTCGTCGACGTCGTCTTGCGAAGTTGCGTCGTCGCGGTAGGCGTCCACGAACTCCTGCAGCACCGCCGAGGGGTAGGTCTCGGTTCCGTTGACGTCGTTGAGGGGCCTCATGCAGACGATCTGTTCGCGCGCGAGGCGCTGGAGCGCGGCGAACGTGCGCCTGGCGCGCGCCAGCGCCCCGTCGGTCGGCAGCAAGCCGATCTTCGCGAACAAGGTGGACGCCGCGTCGTCCTTGTCGGCGATCGGGTATTCCTCCGACGTGAGGTCGCACAGGATGACCTGGTCGCACGACCCCGATCCCATTCGCGCCGCAGCGGCCTGCGTCGTGAAAACCACGAGCGGCGGAGTTTCGCGCGAATCCGCATCGGCTGCATCTGCCGCATCGGCCGCCCCTTCGCAGGCGGCATTAGTCGACCCTTCGTACGAGACGGTGACCATCGTGTCTTCGAGCACGCGCACGCACGCGGCCATGGACGCGCCCACATGTCGGGCCGCCGTCGTGCACGAGCGCAGGGCGGCAGCGGCGCTGAGCTGTTCGGCCCTCCAAGCATCGGAGCGGCCCTTCGCCGTGAACGCTATTTGCTCGAACACGCCGAGCAGAACGTCGGCATCCGGGTCGGCGGCGAGCTCTTCCAGATGGGAAAACGTGTCGGAGGTCATGCGCAGCTCGGCAAGGCAATCGTCTCGGCGGGCGAGGCGATCGGCGCGCAGGCGCCTGTCCAACTCGAGAACGTCGGACATCCCGATTCCGGCAAACGGCGGCGCGATGGCATCGGAAAGCCGATCGACCGACCAAGCGTCGTCGTCGAGCACGTCGGCAAGCGACAGAAACTGCCTCCCGAAATCCGTCGACGAGAACTTGACCTGGGCCTGAACGCAAGCGCGAACGCCCGCATCGGCCAGCGCCGCTTCGGCTTGCTTGTACATGCCCAGCGGATCCTTGCAGGCAACGACCGCTTGATGCGATTGACCGAAACCCGAACGCCCGCATGTTTCGCGAACCAGGTCGACGACGAGGCCCGGCTGGGCGTAGCGGCCCGACGGAAACGCGAACCGCACGTCGATGCCTTCGGCCGCCCGCGCGACGCCCGACGCCCCATCGGCCTCGCGCACGTCGACCCGCAGATGGTCGCACGACCCCAGAAACCGTCCTATGATCCAGTCGAGAGGCGCAGCCTCGGCGACGAGCACGCGCAAGGGTCGGGCAAACACCCGACGCGACTGCCCGGCCAAGAATGCCGCGGCGCTTCCCAGCTCGACCAAGCCGGACTCTTCGAGCAGATCGCGATAGCATGCGACGCCCGTCAGGAAGGCCGCCTCCCGCTCGGAGAGCGCCTCGGAGCGCATCCCCCGCTTGGCTTCGTCGACCGCGTGCTCGAATTCGGGCAATCCCGAAGCTTGCCGCACGCACCGGGCCGCGAGCTTGACGACGCCGGCGGACGCGACGAGTCCCGTCACGTCCGCGCGCTCGAAAGCCGCCTGCATGACCACCTGTCGCTGCAACGAGTCGACGATGGCGCGCCCATCGCCATGGAGCTCCCACAGATCGGCCACCCAGGCGTTGAACGTCGTAACAGTCTGGGAAAACAGGCCGCTCGCCCCTTGACGCGCAGCACCCTTGCGCCAATCCTCCACCTGGGCGAAGGTCGGCAGCAGCACCACGTCGTAGCTTTTATCGAACTCGCTCACGCTCACCATTCCTCTCGCATCTCCGAATGGTAAGACTTTACCCCAAAACAAAAGCCTCGGAGTCGCGATTGTGGGACATATAGATGCGATGGGGTTACTATTAACTCCCCAGCCGCCCAGGTCAGCGGTGGGGTGCGTAGCCGCTTGCGCAGCCACAAACTTGAATAATTCTAATACGCGAGCAGCTGTAGGCCTAGCGCCCTGCCGATGACCAGGGCGGACAGTCGAGAGGCCAGCGTGAACGGTAACGCACAAGCATTTTACTGTCCCATTATCGCGACACTAAGACATCGGCAGCGGCGTATTCTGACAATCAGCGATTCGCGGTGGCGGCCTTCCCTCCGACCACGTAGTGCATATAACCTTTGTTCACCCCGCCACCGGAATCGCTCGCAAGGACTTCAAGGGGGCTTACATGGCGGGTTCGCGATGTTTTGCGAACCCGCCATGGCATATTCGAGCCTGCGGTACAATAGCTTCGGGCATTGACGGGCTTTACGGGAAGGATTCGATATGCCAGACGTCAAGGAGCAGGTCAACCGAGTCGGACGTGCGCTCGCGGAACGCGAACTCCTCTTCCAGCACGTCAGCGATTTCGAAAAGCCCATGATCGTGCTCACGTTCGGCGGCGGCGATTTCTCCTATACCCACGTCGCCATCCACCTGATTTTCGACGAGGACGGCGAAAGCGCGCAACTGCAGACGTCGGCCATCGCCAACGTGCCCGTCGAGAAGACGTCCAAGATGCTGCTCACGCTCAACGAATGCAACCACAAGTTCCGCTGGATCAAGTTCTACCTCGACGACGACAACGACATCATCGCCGATGCCGATGTCATCTTCGACGAGCAGAACGTCGGCGACGCCTGCATCGAAATCGTCATGCGCGCAGCGTCCATCATAGACGACGCCTACCCCGAGCTCATGAAGAGCATCTGGAGCTAACGGCGCAAGCAACGACTAACGACTCGACGCTCGGCATTCGAATCGCACGGCACATCGCAAACGGCAACAAAAAGTCGGCTCCCAGATGGGAGCCGACTTATACCGGTTTTGTTCCAGCTACCCGGATCCTCTAACGAACCCGCGAGGAAACGAAAGGCCTAGAGCTTCCTGACGTTGGAGGCCTGCAGTTTGCCGTTATCGCCCTGCGTAACCTCAAACTCGACAGCAGCGCCCTCGTCGAGCGTCTTGTAGCCGTCCATCTGGATCTCAGACCAGTGCACGAACAAGTCCTCGCCGCCCTCTTGGGAGATGAAGCCGTAGCCTTTTTCCGGGTTGAACCACTTCACTGTACCTTGCGCCATTTCTTTCCTCTTTCCTCTCCCCCCACATGGATTCGGAGGGCCTAAGCTGCGTGCCGCATGGCGACGGCACTCATCCTCACTTCGAGAATACGCCGATTACTATACGCCATGTATTAAAGAAATTGCCCGTCAAATGCACAATTTTTCACTTTTAGAAATAATTGTTACCTGCCTTATACGCCCGTTAACTCCTTGTGTTTTCATGCATTTCCAAAGGTTTTCAGCAATCTTTGACATTTGGTCAATCAAGAGACCACCCAACGTCAAAATCCGTGTAAACCGACGAATATTTCGAGAATCGAGCAATTCACAACAAAGGAGGCATGCACACCCCTGCAGAAGGCAGACGAGCAATGGGGCTAGCGCATTCATGCGCTAGCCCCATTTCGAGCAAATCTTGTTTTGACGGCTTCCTCAGCATGTCGAGGAATAGCCGAATGCGCTACTTGGCCGCGTAGGCGTGCTTCGTGCCCGTCGCCTCGGGAGCCATCTTGGTCATGGTGTCGTAGTACTCGTAACCTTGCAGGTCGCACGCGCGCTTGTGGAAGCCCGGCTGCGGAAGCGTGAGCTCCGCGTCGTCGAACTTGTACGTGCATTCCGGACCAGGCGTGTAGTCCTCGAACTGCTTCGTGGTCAGGTTGTACTGGTAATGCGTGATGATGCCGTAATACGCTTCGTCGTTGAGGGCCTTCTCGTAGTACGGAAGCGCCTCGTTGCCGGGGTCGTCCTTCTTAGCCTGTTCCAGGGCGCTCTTCCATTCGGTCATGGAGTCGTCCCACGTGCAGTCGACCTCGTACCAATCGCCGTCGAGCTTCACGAGGCTCCAGGCATGCGGACCGGAATTGTCCTTCGAGCCGCCCTCGCCCACCATGACGATGGCCTCGATGCCGACCTGCTGCAGCAGATACTCGTATGCCAGCGAATAGCCGTCGCAGACCGCCTTGTGCTCTTCGCCCTTGCCGTTCGCCACGAGGACGCCATAGGCGGTGTGGGCCAAGTCGCTGCCCTTGCTCGCCTTCTCTGCTTCTTCGTAGTCATAGGAGACGAGCGCGCACAGCTTGTCGTGGATGGCCAAGGCTTTGTCAGCGTCGGAGGCGCTCATGTCGATGTCGGCCAGGAGCTTGTCGGCGGCCTCGTTGAAGGCCTTCATCTCCTTCTCGTAGTTCTTGTAGGGCTTGTCCAGGAAGAAATAGACCTTGTCGCCTGCGGGATTGACCTTGGCCGCGATCTCGGTCTCGATGCCGTTGTACATCCAGAAGAACTCGGGATGGTCGTACTGGATGGAGAACATGGCGAGATAGAAGCTGTCGGCGAGCTTTTCCTGGTCAGAAGCGCTCGGCAACGTCACGGCCACGACGTGGTCGGTGGTCGTCGGATCCTCGAGCAGGCTCATGAGGCCATCGTAGAGGGCCTTGGTGTCGGCGTCCAGGTTGTCATGGTAATAGAAGCTCTTGGCCTTGTTGACGAGCAGCGATTCCTGCTTAGGCTCGTACGCCCTAATGGCACGGTCAGCCTTCTCGACCTCGACGTCGGTCATCTCGCCCGGCTCGGTGAAGTTGTTCACCGGGTTGAAGCTGGGCGTAGGCACGCCATTGAACTTCAGCAACGGCACCGTCGACTCCGCAGCGCCGGAAGACGCCGCCTGCTCGGCGCTAGCGGACGACGCCTGCGCACTGGCCGATTCGGCCGAGGCGCTGGCGCTGGCCGCCTCGGAAGACCCGCTCGCCGCAGCTGACGAGCTCGTCTGCGCACCACTGCATCCTGCAAGCGCCAATGCCGCGAACACCGCTAGGACGAGCGCGAACGCCCACATCCGTTTCTTCATGGAACCCTCCTCGTAATCGTCATCGCGCAAACCCTCGGCCCGCGCTTTTCATGACGCAAATGGTACCAGAATCGGCATGCTCGCGGCCATACGTTTTGCCATCCGGCGCTTCGGCGGCGCCCCTGTCAGGTGACGGTGTCCACAGCCAACCCGAAATCCGCGATCGAGGGCCGATCCGGTGCATTTGCCCCCAGACGGCTGTGCGCCAAAAGGGCCCTCGTTCGCGATTTCGGGCTTACACCTCGTCGGTGTCCGTGTCAGGTGGCCAAGCGTGAGGCGCTAGACGTACGGGGAGTTGCGCTGCTTTTCCACTTCGAGGATGGCGTTGGCGTTTTCCTTTTCGACGCTGCTCAAGATGGACGTGTCGTACGTGCCGGCGTCGATGGTTTCCTTGTACCATGCCTGCTTGCCGAAGTGATCACGCAGCTCCTGGGACTTGAAGCCGCAGCCGTGGCGCGCGAAGATCTCGTTGCGGACGATGAACAGCTCGTGGTTGTCCATGCCGTTCCAGATGCGCGCGTTGTAGGTGACGAGGTCGGTATCGGGCATGGCGTATTCGTTGGCGGTCTTCGCAGGAGTCGAGGGGACGCTGAAACTGCCGACCTTGATCTTGCCGTCGAACTGGGACGTGTTGTAATCCAGGCATGCCATGTTGTTCGATTCGTACTTGCAGTCGTCGTAATCCAGTTTTCCGCCCGTCGCCAGGCCGATGAGCTTGTCGAGCTCGGACTTGGTGTACGTACGCGACCCCGCACCCGCGTCCGGGCCCTTCTCGCGGCCGAGGAAGATCCAGTTCTTCTGGTATGCGACGACGTCCTTATCCGACCCGTCGGCATGCGCGACCAGCCCGCCGCCGATGTCGCCGCCCTCGGCAGGCACATTCGCATCGGTCGAGTTCACCGTGACGAGCGCGTATTCGTAATCACCCGATGACGTGCGGTCCGACATGCCGATGGGGCAGATGGAAACCTCGATGCGCCCATTGGGGAGCCGCTCTTCGAACCATTCCACCTTGCCGCGCCAGTAAGCGGGCAGATCGAACTGGAAATCGGCCGTGCGCACGTGGAACACCCGGTAGCCACTGCGCGAGCTCACGCTGGCGTCGAACGACTTGGTCGCATCGCTCGACGAGAACGCACGCGTCGCATCGCCCGTGCCGCTCGCGACGCTCGCATCGCCTTCGCCATTCGAGTCGTCCGCGGCGGTTGCGGCTTCCGTTCCCCCTGTGTCGCTTTCGGGCGAGTCGCTTTGCACCGCCTGCCCCGATGTGCTACCGCTGGAAGATGCGCCGCCGCCCGCCGGAGCGGCAGACGTCGCCGCACCGCAACCGGTCAGAGCCACCGCGAGAACGAACGCCGAAACGGCGATGGCCGCCACTTTACCCTTCTTGAGAACCCGCATTGTTCCTCCTCGATATTCCGCAAACCCAAACGCATCACCAGCTGCGCCGTCTGGCAGATCGCACGCAACCAAATAGCGTGGCCGGCACGGCGTCTGGCTGCATGTCCACTTTAACAAAAAAACGCCGACCGATGCGCACGCCTTACACCGTTCAGCGCGCGCATCCGCCAGCAGCCCGCTACGAGAAATCCTTGATGAAATCTTCGAGCGAAGTCGGCCACGCATCCGTCTCGAGGCCTTCGGGCAAACCGTCGATTTCCTCGATTCCGTAGGTGGAAGCCGGCGCTAGCTGATCGGCCGATGCCTCATCCGCCGAGAAACCGACCAGCGCCGCGCATACCGCCGCGGCCGCGATCACGCAATAGACGATTGCGTGATGCAATCCACGGGCCTTTTCCATCGCATCCTCCTTTCCGCCGCCCCCGGGCGGCTTTCGCCAACGGTTCTTTCGAAGCGCCCCGCTTGCAACTCGGGAAAGCAGCAGCCTCGCCGTGGTCCGTATCGCGTTCGTTTCGAGTCCTCGCGGGGCGCCTCTACTAACCAACACGATCGAACCACGCGAAACGTCGGGCCGCGCGCCCGTCCGTTACCAAAGCGTGAAACGCATGCAGCGCACATCACTGACCGAAAGGGAGACTCCCTTTCGGTCACCGACCGTTGGGGAGACTCCCTTTCGGTCGGTGCGGCGAGCGGCGTCGGGGCAAGAAGCCAGCACGGGAGCAACACGAAACCGCACGATGTGTTGGCGGGAGGCCCACGATTGCCCAAACCCGTCCAGCGCGGGCTATTCGCCGTTGCCCCCGCTTCTGACGATGTCAACCGGCGGTTGACCGAAGCTGAATCCGATTCGCTACTATGGAGTACAGCGCTTGGCAAACGGGCGCGAAACGCGGACCAGGAGGAGACCATCATGACAACCATCGCCAACACGAACACCGCGCCGGCGATGCTCGGCGCAATCGCCGGCGACACCATCGGCAGCGTGTACGAGTTCGACAACATCAAGACGACGGACTTCCCGCTGTTCGTCAGGAAATCGAAGTTCACCGACGACAGCGTGATGACGCTCGCAGTGGCCAAGGCGCTCGTCGATTCGTACGACGGCGCCACGTTTTCCAAAGCGAAGCTCGTCGATGCCATGCAGGATTTCGGCAAGCGCCACCGCTTTGCAGGGTACGGCCGCATGTTCTACAAGTGGCTGCACGACAAGGCGCCCGAACCCTACAACAGCTACGGCAACGGCTCGGCCATGCGCGTGTCGCCCGTCGCGTGGGTGACCGACGACGTGGCGCATGCCGAGGAGCTTGCCAAGCTGTCGGCCGAGGTCACGCACAACCATCCCGAGGGCATCAAGGGCGCGCAGGTCACGGCGGGATGCATCGTCATGGCGCGCCTGGGAGCCGGCAACGACGAGATCCGTCGCTACGTCGAGGGGTTCGGATACGACCTGGGCTTCACAATCGACGAGATACGGCCCACCTACTCGTTCGACGAGACGTGCCCGGGCAGCGTGCCGCAGGCCATCGAGGCGTTTCTCGAGGCCACCGACTTCGAGAGCACCGTGCGGCTCTGCGTCTCGATCGGCGGCGACTGCGACACGACTGCCGCCATCGCGGGATCCATCGCGCACGCCCGCTGGGGCATCCCGAGCTCCATCGTCTCCAACACGCGGCGCAGCATGACCAAGGGCCTCATCCACACGCTCGATGAGTTCTGCGCAAAGTTCGACGTCAAGTAGCACATGCAAGGGAGTCTCTTCCTCGCATACTGACCGAGGGAGACTCCCTTTCGGTCAGTGACCGTTGGGGAGACTCCCTTTCTGTCAGCGAGCGGGGGTTCCTCCTGTCTCACTATCGCGCGCATTCCGGGCCGCCCCCACATGCGCAGGCCCGAACGCGCGCCGTAGAACTACGCACACCCGACGCCCTTCCTAGCGTACATTTGGGGACTGTCCCCAAATGTACAAAGACCCGTCAATTCCAACCGAACATCAGGCGCGATGCAAACTGCTTCGAAATCTCGGCCAAAGCGGTTACAATGCTTCAAGGCATTATCGAGGAAGGGATGTTTTATGGAGCAGAGGGAGAAGTTCTCGAGTCGCCTCGGGTTCCTGCTCATCAGCGCAGGGTGCGCGATCGGGCTTGGAAACGTATGGCGATTCCCCTACATCACGGGCGAATACGGCGGCGCGGCGTTCGTCGTCATGTACATCGTGTTCCTGGTGGCGTTCAGCTTGCCGATCCTGGTCATGGAGTTCGCCATCGGACGCGGCAGCCAGAAATCGGCCGCACGCGCCTACGACGTGCTCGAACCGGCTGGGTCGAAATGGCATATCGCCAAATGGATCAGCTACTGCGGCTGCATGCTGCTCATGATGTTCTATACGGTGGTCGCCGGCTGGATGCTGGCTTACGTCTACAAAAGCGCGACCGGCGCGTTCGTCGGACAGGATGCCGAAGGAGTGGCCGCCGTGTTCGGCAACATGCTGGCCAATCCCGGCGAGCTCCTGTTCTGGATGATGGTCGTCATCGTCATTGGCCTGGCGTGCTGCGCGGCTGGCGTGCAGAAGGGCGTCGAGCGCGTGACCAAGGTCATGATGATATGCTTGCTCGCCGTGCTCGCCATCCTGTGCGTCCGCTCCGTCACGCTCGAGGGCGCGGCCGAGGGCCTCGCGTTCTACCTCGTTCCCGATTTCGGAAAGCTGTTCGCGGGCGACACGCTCGGCCAGCAGGTGGGCAACTTCGGGCAGGCCGCCTATGCGGCCATGGGCCAGGCGTTCTTCACCATGTCGCTCGGCGTTGGCTCGATGATGATCTTCGGCAGCTACATCGGCAAGGACCGCTCGCTCATGGGCGAGTCGCTGCGCGTCGGCGCGCTCGACACCTTCGTCGCGTTCATGTCGGGCCTCATCATCTTCCCCGCGTGCTCGGCGTTCGCGGTCGAGCCGGGTGCTGGCCCGGGGCTCGTGTTCGTCACGCTGCCCAGCGTGTTCGAGCAAATGCCGCTCGGCCAGCTGTGGTGCTCGCTGTTCTTCGTGTTCATGAGCTTCGCGGCGCTTTCCACCATCATCGCGGTGTTCGAGAACCTCATCGCGTTCTCGATGGACCAGTGGGAGATCTCGCGCGGAAAGTCCGTTGCCATCAACGGCATCCTGCTCATCGTGTTGTCGCTGCCGTGCGCCCTTGGGTTCAACGTGTGGTCTGGATTCACCATCCCGGGCATCGGCGACATCCAGAGCATCGAGGACTTCATCCTGTCCAACAACATCCTACCCATTGGCGCGCTCGTCATCTTGATGTTCTGCACGTCGAAGCGCGGATGGGGCTGGGATAACTTCATCGCCGAGGCCGATTCGGGCGTAGGCGCCAAGTTCCCGCAATGGACGCGCGCTTACATGAAGTACGTCGTTCCCGTGCTGATCATCATCGTGCTCATCATGGGCTGGATTCCCGTCGTCACCACCTGGATCGGCGGGTAGTCGCACGGCCGGCAGGCGAAACAGTTACCCTGGAGACGCGTTTCGCCTTGGGGAGGCATGCCGCCTCCCCGTTTTTTTGATATGGCTCGCCTGCCCTATGATGCATTTGCGTAAGACCCTCATAATGAGTGTTACTTTTTTGCGATTATGTTTGATTTTCAGTATTTCAAGTGTTTGATTGTTCAAAATTTGCAGTTATGTTTGAAAATTCTTCCAAATCCCGAGTAGGGATAGATTTTGCAATTTAAAACCCCTGTTCAGAGCTGCGTCAAAATCCTGCTACTCAGGAGGGCCTCAAATTTTCAAACATAATTGCAATTTCTGAACATCAGAAGGCGACAACACACCGGTTTCAAACATTTCTGCATTTTCTAAACAGCAGAATCGAACAGATTCGAGACGCAATCAAGATATCAGGCGTTTTGGCGGTTCGAGGACCGACTGGCAACGGCGCTACCGCGAAAGGCAACGCTCATCACGGACGGCGCACCGCATGTAACTGCCAGCATTCCCCAATGCTCGCTCGTTTATCTATTGGATTACGTCATATTATGTCATAATCTTGTATTAGACTTACCCCATCATATCGAGAGAGGAATCGCGATGACAGGCATCAACCCGGAAGTCCAGGCGATCATCGACCGAGCATTCGAGGGCAAAGCGGCCACGCAGGACGAGTGCGTGCAGCTGCTCTCGCTCGAGCCGCACTCCCCCGAGGCATGCGCGCTGCGCGGCGCCGCCGACGGGCTCATGCGGTCGCGCACGGGCAACGCGGCCGTGCTGTTCGCGCAAATCGGCGTGTCATGCCATCCCTGCCCCGCCAACTGCAGCTTCTGCTCGTTTGCGAAGGACTACACGCAAATGGAGGCGTTCAAGATGGCCGACGAGGACATCGTCGCAGCCGTGAAGAGCTTCACGCAAGACGGCGACCTGTTCGGCCTGTGGATCATGTCGATGGCCGACTACGACGTTGACGAGTACTGTCGCATCATCCGCCTCGTGCGCGAGACGGCACCGGCATGCACCAACATCTACTCCAACGTGGGCGACAGCTCCTACGAGGACTTCTGCAAGATGAAGGAAGCGGGCATCTCGGGCGTGTACCACATCTGCCGCCTTGGCGAGGGCGAGGTCACCAACCTCGATCCCGAACTGCGCAAGCAGACCATCCAGAACGCCATCGACGCCGGCCTCGACGTGCTGAACGCCGTCGAACCCATCGGCCCCGAGCACACGCCCGAACAGCTGGCCGAGCAGATCATGATCATGAAGGCGCAGAACCCCATCCAGACCGGCGTCATGAAGCGCATCAACATCCCCGGCACGCCGTTCGAGGGCACTGGCGAAATCAACCACTACCGCCTGTCGCAGATCGCCGCCGTGCAATGTCTGGCCCATGCCGACATGGACGTGCTGCCCTGGATCGGCCACCACGAGCCGTGCGAGGCATGCTACGTTTCCGGCACCAACCTGATCACGGCCGAGACGGGCGTCAACCCGCGCGACACCGCCGAGGACACCTCCACGAACCGCGGCATGGACTTGACCGATTGCCGCCAGATGCTCTACGAAGCCGGTTTCACCAAGCTGGCAAAGGGCGACGGCACGCTTATCGACCTGAACATGGACTACATCCAAGCGCACATCCACTAAGCCGCAAGCGCCACACGCAAGAAGGCCGGTCAGAGATCACCTGACCGGCCTTCTTTTTAGCATAGTCGATAGCACTAGATAGTAGCTGATACGCCAGGCCCGGCGCGACCAAGACAGAAGTTGGAAACTCGTCAATTCACTGCATTCGCAACACTTGGCATAAAACCGCATCTATGCAAACTGATCAGAGCCAGTCTTCTTCTATAACATACTTGCAAGTATGTTATAATACCGTCAGCATGCAAACATGCCGTAAGACGAAATGGACAGCATCATGCCGCAGCTATCGTTGTACATCACCGACGACAACCTCGAAGCGCTTCGCACGCGAGCGAAGGCATCGGGGCTATCCCTATCGAAATACGCCAACCGGCTTATCGAGCAAGACGTCCAAAACGGTGGTTGGCCAGAGGGCTTTTGGGACCTATACGGCGCGCTCGACGAGAATCTGGAAATACCCGACGACCCGCCTCCGAGCGATGACGAGGCTTTCGATTTGGCCCTCGCTTAAGGAGCTGTCATGCACTATCTGGATACGTGCATCTGCATCGAGTTCTTGCGCGGGCGCCTGAAAGCTGGATATCAGGAGATGCGCCGAGGCCGTCCCGAAGACTACCAGCTGCCCTCGATCGTCGCCGCCGAACTGTTTTTCGGGGCTGAGCACAGTAGAAATCCCGGCAAAGAGACACGCATCGTCGAGCAGTTCGTAGGAACGTTCGCCATCGCGCCATTCGACCTAGCGGCAGCATGCGAATATGGCCGGCTCAGGCAATTGCTTGGCTCGCAAGGCAAGCTCATAGGCGATCGCGATCTCATGATAGCCTCCTGCGCACTGGCCAACGACGCCACGCTCGTAACCAACAACCTGGGAGAATTCCAGCGCGTGCCCAGCCTTAAACTGGAATCGTGGCACGACATCGCGCTCGGGTGATCGACGGCGACATACGATACTGTTACAGCTCGGATCGCCCAAAGCGTGCTTGCGCATTCACCCTACTGGAAGGCAATGGTACAACGGGGGCGGGGGATGCTGTCTTCAACTGAGCAGACAATACCCTCCGCCCCCGTTCTCCTCGTTGTCTTCATTATACACTCCATAATGTGTTATCCTTATTTTATTGCGTGTTAGGAGGAAAGATGCTGGTTTACCATGGATCGACCCAGCTCGTCGAAGTTCCCCGAATCGAGCTCTGCAGACCCCACAACGACTACGGCCCGGGGTTCTATTGCACTGCCGATTCGCAACTCGCCAAAGAATGGTCCTGCAAACGACCGAGACGTGACGGATTCTGCAATTCGTATAACCTCGACGAAAACGGCCTCGTCATCATTGACCTCGACAAACCCCCGTTCGGCACGCTCAATTGGCTCGCCACGCTCATGGAGCATCGTATCTTCGATATGGAATGGAACGCCGCGCGTGCCAAAGAGCGCTTCGTCGAACGGTACCGAGTTGACTTATCGCAGGCCGACATCGTTTGCGGCTACCGCGCGGACGACAGCTATTTCAGCATCGCACGTTTCTTCGTGCAGGGCGCAATTACCGACGAGCAAGCGACGCGCGCATTGCAGCTCGGGAATTTGGGGTGTCAGGCGATGGTCAAATCGCAGCGCGCTTTTGAGGCGCTTAACTTCCTAGGCGCCGAACGCACGCGCGGCTCGATCTGGTACCCCCGCTGGACCAAGCGAGACCGCGATGCACGGGCGGAGTTTCGAACCATGTTGAATCTCGAGGAAAAGCCGCCTGGACGACGCATATACGAGCTCATCGACGAGGGCTGACGAAACGCAGGTTTGCGGCCGGCCATTCGCCGGATGCGACTAGGGTTCGCGTTTCCGTCGCCGCTGCAGAGCGGACTGATGCCGCCGATCAGAGTAAAACGATCTCGTCGCCCGCCAAGGGAGCCCCACCATTACGACATGCCCGACATTGCCGAACAGGAGATCAAATGCCAAGAATCGAATATGCTGTAGTGCGGCTGAACGACGGCCTGTACGACGAAGAGCTGCGCGAAAAACTTGGCACCTTCTTCGACACCGCCGTGAACTGCTGCTCGATGCGAGGACAAGATGCGGCCAACGTCTTCATCGCCTCAGGGCTCGCCGAACAGCTCGAATACCAAAACCCCGGTTTCGTCGCCGGGCGATCCGGCACCGAAATGCTCATGTGGGCGCTCTCGGAATGCGGCCTGTCGCCTAACGTGCCCAACCCTTTGCGCACGACCACGTCCGCAGATTACTGGACCGGGTCCGCCCTCGCGCTTTTCCAGCTCTCGACAGGATGGAGATACGCCCATGTGTTCGAGAGGATGAGCTACGCCGACCTGCGCGAGATCTGCTCGTGGAGCCAGGATGGCCCCGAAGAAGACATTGTGCGCAAACTGCTCGATGAGCTGCGGAAGCGCAAGCGGCCGTGCGCCCTTCGCGAAGCCCGCAACGCCGCCGGATTCACGCAAAGCGGCTTGGCCGAGCTGGCGGGTATCTCCATGCGCTCCATCCAACAATACGAAGAAGGCAAAAAGGACATCAACAAAGCCGCCGCCGGCAGCGTGCAGAAGCTCGCGCGCATACTCGGATGCCGCATGGAAGATTTGCTCGAGCCGGTTTGCTAGCTTGCCCTGCGCTTGCTGCCGACCGTGCGTGAACATCGGGGACGGGGGCAAATGCTCATGTTCATGCTCTAGCGCTTGCCGGCCTTGCGGGACGAGACGGTGCGGGTGAAGCCCTTGTGCTCGTGGACGCGCCTGCCCATGACGCGGCGCGCGTTGTAGTAGGCCCACTCGCGCGAGAGCGCCGCCAGCGGGCGACGCCGCGCCACGAGGAACCCCGCCGCGCCCACGACGAGGAAGACGCCGAGCAACGTGAGCGGCAGCGTGCCCATGCCGCCGGTCGAGGGAAGCGGTTTGCCAGGTTTGTTCCTGACCGTTATGGTGTATGTACCTTCAGATGACCCGCTAAGTTCCGCGACGTAAATTGTTGTTCCATCCGGTTTCGTAATCGTGCCGCTTTGAAGGTTGGCAATCGTCCCGTCCGCCCCTACCGTAAAAGTCGTTTCGGTGCTTTCCACGATATAGCCGTCAGGGGCAACCGTTTCGACGAGCTTGTAATCGCCCGCAATCAAACCTTTCTTCACGACGTTGGTAGTATCGGTACCGACCTGGAACTCCTCGGTGTACCGCGCATACTTGCTCCCGTCATGCCTGAAAAGCTCGAACTTTGCGCCGTACAGCGCGCCATTATCAAGGTCCGTCTTTGCAAACACCACGTCAAAGGCCTTGCGCTTGTTGGTCACGACGATGGTCGTATCGCCCTTCACCTGGAAACTCTGCGCCGGATCAAAGGTGACATCTTGGCCCTGCGCATCCTTGTACGACCCTGTAAACGTTGTCGTGAAATCGTCGTTAGGCGTCTCTTCCACGTTGAACGTCGTGTCCTCTCGAATACCCTCGAAGCTTTTCTCTTCCCCGTCTTTCAACGTGAAGTAAGTCGTTTCGTTCGCCGTGAAGCTAAAGGACACGGTCTTATCTGCCGCAAAATCGGATTCGACGATTTTCTTCACGGTAACCGTGTACGTCTTCTCCCACACGGCGTACATGTCGTGATAGGCCTTTTTCTCGTCTGCGGCGACCTTGGTAACGACCTTCCCATTATCGGCACTGGTTGAATCGTTGAGCTTGAACTCGCCATCCTCGTACTTCAAGTACAGATCTTCAGCCGTCAGGTCAAGGACCTTGCCGGTAGGCGGATTCCCCTCGGTTCCGGCTGCGCTCTCGGATTTATCATAGGGAATCCTTGCCCAACCCAGGAACGTGTATCCTTCGCGCGTAGGCGGAATCCAAATACCTACTTCCTGGTTTACGGAAATGTCCTCATCTTGATGTGAAGATTCGTGCCTTCCGTCGTCGTCGGCAGGATAGTTGTTGAACCACCAGATATGCGTCTGCTGATTCTCGCCCGGCTCCTCGTACTCCGCACGTAGCTGCATCGTATATTTGTACTCGCCCGGATTATTCGGATCTTCTGTTTTGCGTGCGTACTGCTCATCGACGGTAAACTGCTGACCGGGCAGCACGGTCAGTTCGGTGTCCTCATATGCGCCATACGTCCCATCTCCATTATCATGTTCCGCATTCCAGGCCTGAATGACCCAGCATTTGAAATACATGTTGGCAGGGGGCTCATCTGCGGCCTGGGCAGTCGCCTCCGCCTGGTCCGGATAGGTGATGTCATCTTTCGGGGCATTGCTTCCAACATGCCCCTTCCCGTCATCGGCGGTGTAAACGACATTGATGCCGGCTCCATCCAGAATCTTGCGCCACTTGGCATACAGATCAATCTTTTTGGTGATCCAGGTGCGGTTGCTGTTGGCATCGCTGTTTACGCCCTCTTGCCCGGATATAACATTGCCCCACTTGTCAAGTTCGGTGTTCTCCGTTTGCGCATACGGTACCGTAACTGTTTCGTCGTTTAGCACGGTATCTGCATTATAGAGATACTGGCCGGTCATGCTGGGGTCCGTATACCACCCGACGAACTCGTAGCCACTGCCCTCGCGCGTACCCGTAGGAGTGCTGATTTTCTGGCCGTAGGAGACGCGGAAACTTGTGCTTACGTTGTCTGAGCCCCATTCCAGGTTCGGGTCTGTCCCTGCGTTCGGATGCAGGAACACGCGGTACTGGACCTGCCGCCATTTGGCATAGACCTTGATGCCGCCCACGGGCATCGTGGTCCATGTATACGGCGTGGTGCAGCCCTCGTCCAGATACCATCCCTCGAAAACGTAGCCCTCTTCACCTTCTGGAAGGTCCGGCACGTAGTTTCGATCGGACGTTGGGATGTTAGCGCCCTGGGCAATCGGATCGCTCTCGTGGAGAAGGTGGGTCGCGCGATTCTGTATCGTATCGCCGTTGCCGCTTACATAGTTTCCATCGAAATAGCTAATCGCAAAAGCCTGTCTGTTGTACACATAATTGAGGTGGTAAAGGGTGGTGTTTCCTGAAGTTGTGGTCCAGTGACCACCCTGCCAAACCGTCCCCGAATTGTTCTGACCCAACCTTGTAACGTAATCAAATCCATTGTATTTCGGCTCATTCTGATTGGCATCAGTCGTATTACTGGAACGAACCGTCAGAACGGTTTCCTCATAGTAGGTTTTTCCATTATGCGTATGCAGCGTTTTCCCAGTATAGTCTTCTCCTTCAACTGTCTCGAACCAAATGTGATATCGCCAGTTATTATAGCTGTCTGGGAATCGAATTATTACATAGTTGCCATCCGCATTATTCGTTGCACCAAGAATGTTTTCATCCAAAACCGTGATGATACCCTTTACGGTGCCGGTACCCGAACTGGTCGCCTGTGGCTTCAACTTCGTCCCAACCATCATGACATAGCTGACAGCCTCGCGATTGTTAGCACCCGTAATCTTGTCATATGACGGCCACTTTGAACTTATGTCCTCCCCATAATATGCCGACATAACAAAGTAGTAATAAGTTCTCCCGCCAACGGTTTCCGATTGAATCGCTTCGCCTGTCACGCTGGGATGTTGGGTTTGATTTGAGTGCCAGGTAACCAGATCATTTAAGTTCGAACCTGAACCAGAATTATTAGCGTAATCGTAACGGTTGTTTTGATTGCCGGTTCTATAAAGATAGAACTTAAAACTGTAGGTAATCCGATCATAGTGCAGGTTCAACACCGCATCGCCTTCCGGGGTGATGGCAACCTGCTGATTGCTGTCGGCCGCTACCAGCGAGAACCCCGTGTAATGGCCGTTTCCATTGCCAACACCGGTCACGTAATCCTCGTCCCCGTTATTGACGAAGGTATAAGGGATATTGTTGCCTACGCGCCCAGTTCCCACATACGACCCCACCACCTCGTAGGCCGTCCTGTCCACATTCTGGCCCCAGAGAATGACCGTGTAGGGTGCCGTGGCATTGGGGATCCAGCTGGCATACAGCGTCGTCTTTTCAGTCAACTCTCCACCGAAGGTGAACTTGCCCGTTGTCACGGACGGATTGGCCCCATGGGCGTCTGCGTGCTCCTTGGTATCGTACCAACCGCCGAAGGTATAGCCGTTCCTCGTCATCTCCGAATCCGGACGGGGCTGCGTCGTCACTTGCCCGGACTTCACGAAATGCGGAGCGTTGTAGGTACCGCCTTTACCGTTCTCGTCGAAGACGAGCCAGTTACCTTCCGGCGCATTGACCGTGAAGCTGATGTCGCCTTTGATGGTGATGCTGCTACCGTTGGCGTAAATACGATCGTCTGGAATCGTTGATGTCACGTTGCCGGCAGAGTCTTCGTCCAGCGTCCAACCCTCGAAGTTGTGAACATCGTCCTTCGGCGAGTAGGCCATGTTGACCGTCTCGTTTACTTCAGCAGTACCGAATTCGCTCGATTTAACCGGGACGGCATCCATGCCCAGAACGGTTCCGTCCTCATCCTTGTACGTGATCGTATAAAGCTTGCAAATCGCCGCGTCGAATCTGTGGGTCTCTCCTTCGGTGATTGACAAGCTTGCAGCCCACTGGCGGATCTGCTCGATGGTCATGGCGTCGTTGATGTCGGCCGTGGAATAGCTCGCACCTTTATCGAGGATCCATCCGGCAAATACTTCTCCTGATTGCAGCGCTCCCACGCCGGGATCATGGATGATGTCCTCAATATACTGCTTAGACGGATCGCGCTCGCCATCGCCAAGAAGCTCGTCGCCGTTTTTGACATACACCGTGGTAACCAGATTGTCCCCGCTGTAAAACTCCAGCTTCATGCGGGCGTTTTCCGCCGTGCTTTCGTCAACCACCGCGTAAACAGAGAAACCGTCAGCCGCAAACGCGACGGCCGTCCCGCTTTCGCCGTTCTCCGTCCTGCTCTCGACCTTGCTTCCGTCATTATCCCCGCCGGCGAAATGCACGACGCTGAGGTCCGTCCCGTCATCGGCGTCAGCGAGCTCGATTCGCACGTCGACCGTCGCTCCTTCAGCTGGCTGGTACTTCACGCTCCGGTCGTCCTTGTCGACAATCTTGATGTCGAACATTCGGATGTACGCGGCGCTGCCTTCCTCCATGCCGAGCGCGCTCTCGGCATGGGCCGCATACTCCTCGTAGCTCATGCCGTATGCCGACGTCCCTTCCGTGACCTCGGACACCTCGAGTTCGGCGCCCTCGGGAATGCCGGCGTCCTCACCATAGGAGGCGCTGATCCTGTAGGCCTCCCCATCTGCGGTGATGTAGCCAGCCTCGATGGACTCGAGCTCGACAATGACGTAGGGGCTGAACTCGTCTGCCTTGAACTTCATCGTGTCTTCGGAGCCCGCAGACTTGTCGCGCTCGTCGGCGTTGACGATGCTTACCTTCTTGACGACCTCGGCGTCGTCGGACTTGCCCTTGGCGCTCTCGCGCGCCTTGTCGACGACGTGGACGAGCACGGGGTCCTCGTAGTCGCGCACGTCATTGGAGGTGATCTTGACCTGCACCTTCCTGGCGGGTTCGATCTGCTTGCCGTCGGGGCCGCCCTCGAAGAACGCGATGTCGACGGCGGTCATGCTCTTCACGCGCATGCCCGCGCCGTTGGCGTCCTTCACCGCAGCCTCGACCTTGTCGGCTACATCCTTGGCCGGAACGCCGTCGATCTTCATGAAGGTGCCCGCGGGGAACGCGCCCTCGGGCGCTTCGACGTTCACGGTGAGGGTGACGTTGCCCTTCTTGTCCTTGAGGTCGGCCGTGAAGGACTGGGCGGGCATGCCGGATTCGGCGCCGGGCTCGAGCGTCCCGACCGAGCTTGCGGACGCGCTCGACGCGTCGCTAGCGGCATCGGATGAGGCAACGTTATTCGGATCGACCTCATTGCCCGTGCCAGCTTCGTCGGGCGTTTGACCCGCCTCATCTGAATCTTCCGACTCGTCGCCGGCCTCCGGCTCGCCGGAGGAGCCGCCATCGGACTCGTCTTCCTGCGCCGCCTGCTCGTAGCAGGCATCCGTATGGGCGTGCTCGGGGATCTCGCACGCGAGCCGGTTCTCGTAGCAGGCGTCGGCGTGCTCGTGGCCCTCTCCCTCTTCCTGCTCGCACACGAGGACCTTCTCGTAGCAGGCCTTGGTGTGCGCGTGCTCCTCGAGGTCGCACACGAGGTCGCCGCGCGTCATGCTGAGCGCGGGGAGCATGAGCGCGAACGCGGTCGCGAGCACGGCGATGCAGCCAAAGATGGCAAACAACCGGCGAGCGCCCCGTTGGCGGCGCCTTGCATCGGCCATCTTGGCCCCCGCGCTCACGGCGCGGTAATCGGTGCTGGTGTCGAGCTTCATGTCGTATCGCCCTTTCGCCATACCGGCATCGGACGTGCACAATCAAACTACAAAGGTACCGCTCGACAAACTATACTGGATTAATCGGCAGTTTATCCCGCTCACGCAGAATTGTCCGAATTACGACACCAAATGCCGATAATCAATCGGACGGAAGGCGGGAGAATACCCGATAACCGCAAACTATTAGAGAGTGGCGGGACTGCAACCAGGCCCGCCAATCCGATAAAACCGCGCCGCCCGCGACCCATTAACAACCTCGGGCTTTGCCGGTACGCATATTCTAGCGCATCGCGTACGCCGGTGCAAGGTCAAGCAAACATCCGTTCGGTAAGGAGGCGACGGGTACGGAGGGTATTGTCCGCTTTGCCGAAAACAGATCCTTCAGACAACGAGAAAGATGCCATCTTCGCCAAAGAAGACAGCACCCTCCGTCCCCGTCGCCTGCCCTACCGCTTCTTGCGCTTGCTGCCGAACGGGTCGACCGTGCCGATCTTGCGGGACGAGACGATGCGGGTGAAGCCCTTGTGCTCGTGGACGCGCCTGCCCATGACGCGGCGCGCGTTGTAGTAGGCCCACTCGCGCGAGAGCGCCGTCAGCGGGTGACGCCGCGCCACGAGGAACCCCGCCGCACCCACGATGAGCATGATGCCGAGCAGCGTGAGCGGCAGCGTGCCCATGCCGCCGGTATGGGGCAGCTCGACGCCGGCGTTATTCATGATCTTAAGAGTCCACCTCTCGCTCTCGTTGTCATATATCAGGTACTCAGGAGCAACTTCAGTCCCCTCTGCAGACCCGTCGTCAAAAACCGCCTTCACAACCATCTGGCCCGTCTCAGAATCTTGCGTTACGGTAATTCGGCACGGAAATTCCATCGGTAAATAGCCGTTTGGCGGATTTGTCTCCGTCAATGTATAGGCGCCAATCGGAAGTTCATGATTAACGTAAACAATCGCCGGAGTCGCCTTTTCTGCATCTGCTTTGGCTGAAATAAGGTTTGTTTCATTAACGTCTCCACCAACCAAACTGAAAGAAGCCCCGACGAGCGGAACGCCCTCTTGGTCAATCTTGACGATTTCAAGACCTACCGTACTAGGCCTATTCGTGAAGATTACCGTCATATTGCCATAGACCGTTAGTGAAGCTCCATTCAAAGATGACTCATTAGACACATTCTTCGCATCGTCATCTGCACCTTCGCAGCTATAAGTTACTGTAGGCATATAACCCGGCGCATTTTCTGTAACACTGAAAACCGTGCCATATGGAACGCCCTCGAACGTCTCTGAGCTTGAGTACGTGACACCGTCAACCGTCGCGCCGATCTCATTACCAACAAGCTTGAATTCCGTTTGCGAACTCTCCCCAGATACCGGCGTCATAACTGCTCCGAAGTCAAACACCTCATTCTGGTAATCCTCGCTCTCAGTCCGCTTCACCACTGTAACGGTATAAGTTTTTGGTTTCCATACTGCATAAACCAAGTTTTCGTCAGTATTGGCCACCGTTTGATACGTATCAGAAGAATTGAGATTATCTGCGGCTACGTGTGCTCCTAACGTAAATCCAATAAGCTGAGTTCCATCATCGTTCAGTACATCGGGAACAGTTGAGGGAAGCGCCTCGCCTGCGCTATCAACAAATTTGCGCCAATCAGCGTCTTCGTCAAATGCCCAGCCAACAAGGGCATAGCCTTCGCGGGAATACGTGCTGACATCGCGCATGTCAAAATCTTCATTGATAAAATAAGTTTCTGTTATCTGGCGACCGACACCGCCGTTCGGATCATAGGTTACAGCGGTTGACTTGTCGACCTGGATATCGAAATCAGCCCTGATTCGGAGAACCTGAATCGTAACGGGGTTGCCCTCATCGTCCAAAATCGGATCGCCATTTTGATCGGTAAACGTTTTGGTTGTTACAAACTGCTCGTAGTTGGAACCTGTCAGCTCCCAGGTATCACCCGGGCTGTAACGCTCAGCCGATTCTGATCCATCTGCGTTCAAAACTACCCACTTGGTGAAATTGTAGCCAGGTGCGTAGCCTGTAGGTGCTTCCGCGATGTGGATCGCGCGACTGTCGTATTCGTCCGTAAGGACAAGATATTTCAATGTATCGACCGGAACGGTCGTCTGCAGATCGCCAAGACTATTGTGTACTAGATAATCATCCGGAACCTCGTACTCCACATAGAGCGCATTCTCGTCAATGTCCAGTTCCCACTTTGCATAGAGGAATAATATGCCGACTACATCATCATGCTTGCCGTCGTTGTCGCCGTACTGGTTCCAGTAATCACTGTGCCGGTAGTCCATATCGACTACCTGATTTCCATTCCCGTCAGTGACATACTTATTGACCTGAGTGGAGAATGTCCACTCGGTTTCATTGTCGAAGCTGGGGTCGGTATACCAACCAATCAGCTTATAGCCCAAACGCTTCGCAACGGATGAGTTAATATTGGCGTCGCTGACAGCCTCGTTATAATCCATGCGGAATGTCAGCGCCTGGTTGTTGGCGAAGTAAACCGAATCATTATCGTAGTTATTTGGCGTAGGCACCAATACCACGCGGACGCGCTCATAGCTCCAGCCAGCATAGAGCGTAATACCGGTGTCGGTCATCGTCTCTTTCGAAAAGTCGAAAGGAATCGTACATGCCTCGTCCAGATACCAACCAGTGAAGACGTAACCTTCCTTAGCGTTGGTCGGTTCATAGTATTTTGAGCCACCCGGACCGTAGTCGCTAAGGCCAGCTTGGTAGTAAATCAAGTCAGAGTCCGATGTCACGGTGCCATCGTTAGTTGAAATGTAGTGAATCTGCGCCTGATGACGGGCGTAATAGGCGTACATATCTGCAGTCACGTAATAGTATCCATTATCTGGGCGAGGAGCATACAATGAAGATGCACCATCAGGAATAGTCCCTGAATTACTTCCCCAAACATAACGGTCAAAATCAAATCCCTCATACTTAGCTCGGTTTAAAGTAATCCCAGTAGAACTAGAAGAAATGGGTGAAGTGTCATAATCTTCGTCTGGATACTGACCGTTAACATCCATCTGCCTCGTGTGGATTGTCATGCTAGAATCATAGGTACCGCGATAAAGATTCCACGTCACCTGGTTTCCACCAGTATTAACACTTCCTGGAAGAATAAAAGAAGTCAGTTTTCCCAAATAAAAAGACCCATTAGTACTGCCACTTCTCCAAGCATAATTAGTACCAGGAGATGGCCAATCAATGAGAGGCGCTCCGTAAAGACCGGTAAGGGTATAGCTGTTTACAGACTCTGTTGTCGTATTTGTTGTAACCTCTCCGGTATATGGTACGTTCTCTGTACCAGTTACTGTATAGGTATAAGCACCGTTGGCATCAAGCGTAACGAGCTGGTTATTATAAACGCCAATTGTTCCATTATTGGCTTGAATATAGCGGGTAAAATTCGAGTTATAAATCCATCCGGAATTGCCGCTAGAAGATGTATACCAATTCCTATTTCTATAGTATACAGCCTGCATTTGCCCATTGTTAAAACGATACTTCTGAGGGTCATTGTCATTATCGTTATTGCTTACAGAATATCGCGTCGGATAAACCGTAATATCCTCGCTTGTATCCTTAATGTAATAATACCCGCCATTACCGTCAGGATAGAGCGTCACTGTCTCGCCATCCGCTTCGCCAGTATTAGTCGTAGAGGTGGCGTCGAAATTGCCATTATTCGAAGTAAAGTTGATTGTTATAGTCCGACGATCATAATAAACATTCAACGTCGTCGTGCCGTCTGCCGCAGCATGTTTGGATGTATCAGAATTATCCCCGTTATAAGTAAAGTAGTATCCAAATGTCGAATTCGTCGTACCGCCCATATTACGATCGGCGTTGGTTGTCGAAACTTCTTCACCAGTTAAAGCATAGCGGGTCGCGCTGCTCACATAATCGTAGTGTTTCTGATCGCTTGTCAACCCCGGCGTGTCCGTGACTGCCTGCTGCCAGTACATGACGTGGTATTCCGTCACAGATGGAGTCCAGATTGCATAGAGCGTAACATCGCGATTCAGCGTCGTACCAAACTGGCTCTCTACCTCTAAGCTGTCCTTGACGCGTTCGTAAGTAATTCCGCTTACCTCATCGGTGACCTCTTCCGTCTCATACTTAAGCCACCAATTTCCAGAGCCGTCCGAAGACTCATTCCAACCAACAAACTCATAACCACGCCAGGTAGGATCCGTCGGTTTCGCCGTGAGGGTATCTTCCGCACCACCCTCGCCATCATTGAAGATACGCTGAGGCGGTACGTAAGTGGCACCACCGGAAACTTCCTCGCCAGCATCGTTCGTCACGGTGTCATTATCGACAAACACCAACCAATAGCGGTTTTGCACTTTCAGATAAAGGTCCTGGTGGCCCTCCGTATTTGTATAGATTCGGTTGGGATAAATGCCATCTTGCTCTACATCCTCAGCATCGGGATCAGCCAGATAATATTGACGTCCGGCACTATCTCTCATAAGCGTCTTTCCGTCAGGAACTTCGCCCAACAAGATTTTTTCGCCTATCTGAAAAACGTTGCCATTAAGCGCAATCCACCCCTCAAAGAGCTCGCTGTCGCTGAGATCGACCTCGTAATCGATGGTAAAGATCCTCTGCGCTTCCGGAGCATCCGATGCTACCGAGATGGTTTTTAAAACGGTCGTATTGTTCTCGTTATCCTGATTCAGATAGCGCAGATACCATGCTTTAGTAAAAGCGGCATAAACATTGATCTCTGTTCCATCTTCATATTCGCCTTCAAAGCGCGCGGCCAGATCACGATTCAGGGCATCCACATCCATGATCTCGCCCTTGTCGTCAATACGCCAACCGAGGAAAATCTGACCGTACTCAGAGGTAATACCCGGATCATACAGCCAGGAGTTTTCTTCTACTGTACTGTCAATGGGCTTAACGTATTGGGTTGCAACCGGGGTTTCGCCATTGTAGAAATTGTAGACAAATCGCTTGTTATTATCGGTGCCAATAATTGCGTAAATGCTGAATCCATCTGCCTCAAAGTTGACCACCTGTCCATCAACTCGAGCGCCTTCTACAACTGTTCCCGCTCTTTCTCCATCAACGAAATGCACAACACTTAGAGAATCGTTCTTGTTGTCCTCGAGCTCAACACTGACATCAACGGTCGCGCCTTCTACCGGTTGATACTTAACCCCTTGCTCATGCTTGTCCACGATTTTTATATCGAATAGACGAATATACCCAGCGCTTCCTTTCTCCATTCCAAGCGCAGACTCCGCTTTAGCCGCATACTCGTCGTGCTCCTCAGAATCTTCGATGATTTCTTTTACGGCAAGCTCGGCGTCCTCGGGTATACCGGCCTCGTGCGGACACGCGACCGTCACCTTGTAGGTCTTGCCATCGCTCGCGACGAGTGTCTTCTCGAGCGTGGTGACGACAATGCCATACGTGCTGAACTTGTCGCTGTCGAACAAAAGCTGATCATTCTCGGCTTTGAGGTCGCGCTTCTTGAGCTCCTTCTTGGCCAGGGTGTCGACCACATCGGCCTTGCCCTTGTCGTCGACATGCACGACCAAGGGCTTTTCTGCCTCGGCGATGAGCGCGCTCGTGAGCTTGACCGTGATGTCGCGGGCGGGCTCGATCTCGGCGCCCTCGGCGCCGCCCTTGTGGAACGCGATGTCGACGGCCTGGATCTGGGTGACCTTGCCGTCGGCCTTCTTGGCGACGGCCTTCTCGACCGCGCCCTCGATGTCAGACGCGTCGACGCCGTCGATCTTCATGAAGGTGCCGGCGGGGAACGCGCCCTCGGGGGCCTCGACCTCGACGGTGAGCGTCACCTTGCCCTTCGCGTCCTTCAGGTCGGCCTTGAAGGACTGGGCGGGCATGTCGGAGCCGGAGCCGGCCTCGACCGCGCCGACGGAGCTCGCCGAGCCGGACGGCTCGCCGTCGCCTGCGGCCTGGCCGCCGTCGGAGTCGTTGGCGCCGTCCGCGCCCACGTCATTGGCACCGTCTGCGCCCTCGCTGCCATCGCCGGAATCGGCTGCCGAGCCGTCGCTGGCCGTGCCCGAGGCGCTGCCTTCGCCCTCGTCCTCAACCTGCTCGTAGCACGCATCAGAGTGCTTGTGCTCGGGGATCTCGCACACGAGCTTCTTCTCGTAGCAGTCCTTCGTGTGCACGTGGCCGCCCTCGCCCGTCTCGGGATCGGCGCCCTCGCCTTCCTCCTGCCCGCACACGAGCACCTTCTCGTAGCAGGAGGCCGAATGCGCGTGCTCCTCCAGGCTGCACACCAGATCGCCGCGCGTCATGCTGAGCGCAGGCAACATGAGCGCGATTGCAGTCACGAGCACGACGAAGCATCCGAACACGGCGACCATACGCTCTCGCCGAAGATCGAGCAATCGTTCGCGTAGATACGTGCTCCTCGTTGTTGCTTGCTCGCTCATGCTTCTCCGTATTCTCATCAATGCCGCCGTTAACACGACATTTGCACTCATCAACCTAGCAGTTCAAATGCGATACTTTCTGTTTTAATGAGCTTATCATCAATACCAATTGCTTCATTTGTCACGTCAGATTTGATTGCAAATTGAGGAATTTTGGCCATCTAATCTATCAGGTATTGTTTGACTTATGGATTACTCATTGACAAATACTACTAATCTACAGGCCTATGTCATATGAGCGGTGTTTGCCCACTCAAACACTAATTGTGAAGCTCATATGAAGCATGTAATACTAGATGAGCTCCGCAAAAAGATTGCCGACAAGAAAGACGCTGAAAAACGGGACGCCATCCAGAGCGCCATCCCGTTAACGTTGAAAAACATGGCGATTAGTCAGCGGACACAGCCCTTTCGCAAGGAGGCTGATGTCGCAAAGGGCTAGCTTTTTGCCGCGCCTCTTACACCACTTTCACCTTGAAGGTGACGACGTTCTCCGCGGCTTTGTAGTTGCCGTTGCCAGCCGCCCGTACCAGGGCCTTCACGTTGTAGGTCTTTTTCTCGAGGCCCTTCTTCACGGTTACCTTGTCGGTCTTGCCGTTGATGGAGATCTTCTTGTTGCCTTTTTTCTTCTTGTATGACAGCTGGCCTTGGCCCTTGTTCTTGAACTTGATCACCTTGGATACCGAAAGCTTCCGGTTCTTTTTCTTCAGCTTGGAGTACTTGACCTTTGCGGTCTTTCCTTTGGCAGATAGCGTATTGGCGGCTTTCTCTATCGTGAACTCCTTGCTGATCGCGCCGTAGTATTCGGGACCGTACTCGCTCACGGCCCCCTTCGCGGCGATGCGCACGAAGTACTTCCCAGCATTGATGGGCGTGATCTTGTTTCCGTTCTTGTCGGTATAGGTGACGTCGTAATAGTCCGCCTGTAATTCCAGCCCTGCCCCCAGCGCCACCGATTCGACCTGGGGAAACTGGGCTTTGCCATTGTAGGTGAACGCATTCCGGGAGATTTCAGCCGAATCGTTGGAGATGTTGTAGTCGATCGGAATCCACAGTTTCAGCGTTGAATCCGTCGCGCAGGCGAAAAACGCTTTCGTGCATCGCGTGTCGTTTACATACAGCCGGAAACCCCCGGACGGATTGAAGCGCGTTCTGTAGTGCTCGTTCGCGATCTCTCCAGGCCAAATATATCCACTGTTAGGCTTGACTGTATACACGCCGTAATAAATCGGACCCGGTGCCACGACGTCGGTATTGTCGTTTTCAATGGTAGACCATTGAGATGTTTCCCAATCGAACTTCTCGATGCCATCAAACCCTACGAGACTTACGCCTTCCGTTTGGGCATCGAGGCTCAACGCGCCATTCGCCCGCGCGCACACCTCGCCTTCCGTCAGCTTTGAATTGAGGTTGATTTGGTTCAAGTCGAGATTCAGGCTTATCCCGTAGATTGGTTTATCATCCGCGAATGCCGCCGACGCGCCCATCAGGGACATGAGCATCGTTGCCATGATGGCTGCCAACAACAACGCCGAAACGCGGTTGCCTACCCTTGCCATGATTCCTCCGACCCCACGCCAACACCTCTGGAAACAGTGAACCCTATTCTGACATGCGCGGCAATGGCCATCGGAGGGAAAGGCGCGTCTTTTCGCTATACGGCTAAAAATGGGTCAGGCAACCAGGTTGACTGACCCATTTATGATTAATAAATCAATCATTATGATATTCAATCCTGTATCTGTTTACCGATAAGTGTTTACATGTTTATATTCTGACTGTCCCAGGCTGCCTCGTCGTGCTCTGCGTAAACAAGATTCGGGCCGATTACCTGATTACTCGCGATTGCAAAGGCTTCCGCAATTCCCTGGTTCCCACCCTATCGCCCGCAGGTTGGCTCGCCGAGATGCGCAAACAAGGAAAGCTCACATTCAATGCCGTCAACTAATGGGTCAGGCAACCTGGTTGCCTGACCCATTTTGCTACCTGGGTCGGCGATTCCGGCGAGTCGCAACGATGCGCGTGAAGCCCTTATGCTGGTAAACGCGCCTGCCTAGCTTGTTGCGCGCACGCGTGTATGCCAGCTCGCGCGAAAGGGCCAGCAGCGGGCGGCGTCGCGCCACGAGCATCCCGCCTGCGAGAAGAATGAACCCGATGCCAAGCAGGTAGAGCGGCCAGGTGCCCATGCCGCCGGTCATGGGGAGCTCAGCGCCGGGTGTATTTTTCACCGCAATGGTCGTGTTGTTATCCAGGAGCGATACGTCGGTATATGTCTCTGGGCTACCTTCTACATCTGTAAGCGTTACAGCTCCGTTGGATATGCTGAAGTAGACATCCTTCGTCAATATGATGTAGCCAGAAGGAGCATAAGTCTCTGTGAGCTTGTAGATGCCGTTGGGCATGCCGGTGAAAGCCATTTCGGCTTTATCCGTTAGATTTATAAGACCATCTTCCCCAACTCCGTCAATTCCTGTAGCAATTTCAAAAGCGCCCCTATCGTTCTTTTTGTAGAGCACGAACTTTGATCCGGGCAACGCCTTTCCCATTTCGTCTGTCTTTCGGAGAGCAATACCAAGGGACATATTCTCAATGCTCATTTGATAGGAAACGGCGCCTGGAGTGGAAGTATCTTTAGTCAGCCAGTCTGTATATCCGGCATTATTAATCTTTACGGTTCCGTCCTTGCCAATCGTAAAGCACAGGTCTTCTGCCAGCTTCTTGTAGCCACTGGGTGCAGCTTTTTCCCTCAGGTAATACGTACCCGTCCCGAGGCTCATCGTTATTTCCTCGAGAAGACCGTCATCCTTTGTTACAAGATTTTCATAGCCTGTCTTGGGACTATAGGCCGGACGCACGTTTCCTTCACTGTCTCGGACCTGATCATACAGCTCAAATTGAACGCCGCTTAACGGGGTTCTTGTATTGCCATCGACACCTACCTTTACGACCCTCAGATTCTGCACGGAGCGATTCTTGACGGTGATGCACGCCATGGCAGAATCTGAAGCTGGAGTGGTTGTATAGAAGCCAGTCGGCCCGCTCAGCGTAATATAGTAAGTAGTGGTTCCCGATATCACAGTCAGGTCATAACTGCTCGGTTGCGTTGTCGACACTGTGATAGTGATTGGCTCGTCAAGCGCCGCATAGCCTGTCGGCGTTTTAATCTCGTTCAGAGTGAATGTTCCCTCGTTCAGATAGGCTGTAGTCACCAAGCCTTTGCTGTCGGATGTATAGGAAGCATGTCCTACATCGTTCCCGCCGGAATCTTTGAGCGTGAATTCCGCGCCGGGCAGGTAATGATCGCCGTTCCAATCTGTCTTGTAAATCTGAATACCTGGTCTCGAATTCGTTACGATATCTGTGCGGATGTTTTCGTTATGGCCAGTGGATTCGCCGGACTTGTAGTTAACGGTATAATTCTCCGTTCGTTCGGCGCCGCTGTATGTCTTGCCGCTGACGCTGATGCTGCCGCCCTCGGCTATGGGCGTGATGCTGTTATAGCCCGTCACGACGCCAGTGCTTTCATTCACGGAAAGCGTGCCGGTCAGTGCCACCTCGCAAACGATGAATTTATCGAAAGTATAGGTCTGGTCGCCTATCTTCAGGTCCGGGAAGAACCAATAGACCTCGGTTTCGTTGGTGTTCAGCCTGCGGACGGATTCATCTACGAGCGCGCCGGGATTGTCATTTCCATCTTTCAGATAGACTGCCAGATAAACCGGATCGTGAATTATAAAGTCCTTGTCCGTCCATTCCTTTTTGGCCGTCAGCCCCCAGCCCTCCTGGTTCCGGATCTCGATGTTCGGGGATTCGGTCTTGTCTGCTATCGTGTCACTGATGGGTTCCGCTGTGGTAGTGTTGCCTGCTTCTGGATGACGCCCGTAGGTGCCATTTTCAGTGTAATAGACAACATTTCCGCCGGTTAAATCTGTACGGACGTAACCATCGCTGTCCCGGCGCGTATAGCCTTTCGGAAGCTCAGCATCGCGCTCTTCTATCTTGTACTTGGTGCCGACGATCAGGTCACGTACCTCGACCGTATAGCCAGCTGGAATTTTGGAAATCGTACCGTACATCGAAGTGGTAAATGTTCCTGCTTTGCGGTCGGCTTCACTCAGGTCTTTAAATTCTTCAAATGTATCAACATCATCGCCGAGCGATACAAATTTTTTGTTTGCCTTATCCCACTTGCAATAGGTATTATCTGGCCCCTTGATGTAGTACGTGTACATATCTGCTGGGAGAAGATTCTCCTGATTGGCAAATTCATTGCCAAGGGACAGCCTGAAAGTAAATGCAGCTTTGACCTGTGCGGCGGCCTCGTCAGAAAGCCGCTCTCCGGCTGAATTGTAAAGCACCTTCTTGAAAGATGCCGTACGCATAACCTCCGGTGGAACCTCGTTCGTGTACTCTACTCTTGGGCGTTCCTCCGTTGAATCATAAGTGATGCCAAAATCCGATCGGGTAGACCCTGTATATGTTGTAGTACTGGTAGGCGGCGTCTCCGGTCCGCCGGCAGGGTCCCACCCATCGGTATTATTGTGCGGCTTTCCGAAGATCTCATTTCCGCTCTGATCGCCGTTTATGTAGACATGCTCATATACCGCAGTATCTACACCGCATTCAACGATTTTGTACCGATATGTATTTTCGGGAAAGTTGATTACCGCCGTCTCGCCAGCTTTAAGCAGGAAGACATTGTTATATGTCGTTCCCCCTATCGCCATAGAATCTTTAAATGGGATCAGCGTTTTTGTTCCCTTGTATACGGCATACACCTGTCCGGTCAGATTGGTATTCGAAGCCGGCTGTGACAGGAGGATGGGAGTATTATATCTGCTTATTACACGATTGCCATTTCCGTCCAGCACGTATGTGCCATCAGCATTCTGCTCGTATTCAGCTGTCTGATACCAGATTTGATAGGGATACTGGATTAGCTTGTTCTTTGCGTTATCAACACCGTTGAGCTGTTTGGACAGCTCAACGGTACCGGGCTTTACCGAAGCCAGGTTGAAACGCATCTTCAGGTTGGATGCACCTGCACCCCGCTCCATGTAGAACATCTTCATCTCGTGGGTGGTGTAATCATTAAAGACGTGGACAGTCCGGTCGTTCACCGTCTTTGTTACGAAGAGATTGTCAACGTCAGCAACATTCAATCCACGTACCTGGTAATTGCTTTTGAAAATGTCGTAGAGCGTTGTTTGGACGCCATTGCAGTTCACTTCGCCCGTTCTGAAGTTCACTGAACCGCCCACAGCGCTGTGAACGCCTCCCAAATCAAGCACCAGCTCGCCGTCAACGTAGAACCAGAAGTCATCGTCGCCGGTAAATTCGAAGATAATATCGTGTCCCCAGTTGTCCACGCCATCAGGCGTCTGAGTAAATACGGCGGAAAGCTCCATGCCATAGTAGTAGTCAGCTTTATTCTGCGGAATCGAGTACAATGGCTCGCCCTTACGCGGATCGGTGTCCGGAAGCTCGTTCCCTTTAACATCAGTTTTGTTTGTGATCACATTACCCTGGCCATCATGAGCGTAACCGGTCTCGGGGCTGATATCGTTATAGGGCATGAACTGGCCATGAGTCCTGGTCTGTCCTGTAGAAGCTCCAATCGCAGCAAGCTGATTGTAGACAGTAAAGTTCCCGTTTTCATTCAAATGTGCGAAGTTCTGCGTACTGTCATATTCGAAGTACCCGCTTTCGTTGTAGACACTTTGAATGAACAGGTGATTAGCAGATGTCCGAATATTCTTTTCGTCATTACAATCGAAGAGCTCTGACAGGCTGTGGCCATTCATTCCGGTATTTGCTGTGACTGTCGGATACCCGTTTGTCAGATTGGTAGAGACCAGTCCCGTTTCCGCTTCAAATGCGTGATGCGCATCCCACGGCCGCTTACCCAAATACTCTGTTTGTTTAGAATCGCGCTCTCCCACGATCGGATTATTGAAATCGGTCATCTTGATGCTGATGCCGAACTCATCGTTGTCCACTGTCGCTACAGTCGTGGTAGGATCTGCTTCCTCGACAGGAGGTGTTATCACCGCAAAAAGGAAGTCATCAGCTTCATCGAGTGGACAGGTAACTACTCTGAGGGTACCGCTCTCATCTGGCATTACTTTGAGGCCCGAGTATGCATATGCATCATCATCCCACGCAACGATGGAGGTGTAGTCAAAGCCTTCCTTGCGCCCGTTCAGATTAATGCCAACAGGCTGGCCAGATATGATGCTTTCTGACTGAGGAGCCAGATATGTTTCGGTGTAAGCGGTGTTCTCCAATTCATAGAAGTAGGTCGGAGTGCCGTCTTCGTTGGTGTATTCCGTGAACTCCCAGAGAGTTGAATTGACTTGATTGCCGGTCCAGTTGATCTGGTCGCCACTGTCATAGACGCGTACAAGTGAGCCATCGTGATCTACTGCATAAAACTCGTACTTCTTGGTCGTTTCGTTCCACACGCGAGTGTAGATGACAACTTTGGTCTTTTCTGATTTGTAAACGGGTTTTCCCTGTTCGTCTACCTGGATGTCACCGTTGTCATCCTTTTCCGTCGCGCTGAGGATTTCGTCACTGGCGCTGATTTTGCGAGCTGTATACTCAACGAAGTCATCTTCGGTCAGGGTGGATTTTTCGACCAGGTTCAGCCAGGATGTTGCAGGATTCTTATTGTCCGCATTAAAGTTCTTTGCGTTACTTCCAGCATAGTTCAGCGAATGGCTGCCGACCGTGAAATGCCATTTACCACTGTTGGTGCCTGTTCCAGGCGTGGCCTGAATCTGTGAAGCTTCGGCCTGACTATCGACCAGCCTTACGTTGCCGCCGTTGATACACAGATATTTTTCCACTCCATCTACTGTTGTCTTGATGTAGTACTTGTCTTCGCCAGTGGATTCGAACGTCCACTCCTGGATATCGCTGTTCTCGGCAACCAGAAGGTTACCGCTGTTACTGAGCACGTCAGGGCGAATGAGCATATCAAGCCCTGCCAAACGGTTTTGATTGCCCGCCTCCTCTGCCATCATCGCCGCTGCCGTGGCGGAATTGTCGTTATAGGCGATGCCGAAAGTCTTGCCGTCTAGTTCGTACGGGTCTCGCTCTGCGGTGACGTAATAGCTGAGTGTAACTATTGCGGTATTATTATTAGCTTTAGTATTATAAGCTGCGAACGCGCCTACACCACCGAGCTGGTTTGTATTTCTGTTCCACCAGTACGGTTTGTTATTTGGCAGTTTTGCAGATACATAAAACCTATTGTTATTACCGTCTTTTTCTATAGTGAAAGCAGTTGCTTCCGATTCGTCGGTAACAAACGTTAAACCAGCACGGGTGTCGTTTCCGCTGACGCTGGTCATCTTTACATAGTTTTTGGTATCGCCTTCTCCCTTAGTATAGATTCTAAATGTATCTGTTCCTTCTTGCCTGATGAAATAGAACTTCGCAGCTAGGTCTTCCGGAACGGAATTATGTGTAGCCGATGTCGCTTCCAAGCCATCTCTATCACTGTTTCCTGACACATTATGAACTAGACCGCCCGTGAGATAATACTTGTTCCAGCTAACATAGAAGCCGCCTTCGCCAAGCTCTTCAATCTGATCAAGTGAACTTGCCTCATACCATCCAGTCGATACATTAGCAACTGGCTCCGGTGCATCCACGATTGCATACACTGAAAACCCGGACGCTGCGAACGAGAGGGTGAGTCCTTGTCTTTTGGCGTCCGTCTCGACACCCGCAATCACATCGCCTGCATCGCTTTCATCTGCGAAATGAACGACCTGCGTGCCTGAGGAAGCACCATCTCCCCAATCCGCAAGCTCGATCTTCACGTCGACAGGCGCGGCGATTTCGACCTTCTGGCCTTCGCTATTGAGGATTTTGATGTCGAACAAGCGAACGTTGGATGTGCCCTCCTCTACATCGAGCGCAGCTTCGGCCCGTTGCGCCAGATCCTCGAATTCGCCCTCGTATTCGTCCCCGTCACCTTCGATTTCGCGCACTGCCAAATCGGCGTCCGCGGGCACGCCGGCTTCGGCAGGGGCGGTCACGGTGACGGTGTAGTTGTTGCCATCGCTTGCCGTGAGCGTCTGTTCGAGCGTGGTGATCACGATGCCGTACGTCGAGAACTTGTCGGCATCGAACAGCAGCTGGTCGTCTTCGGCCTTGAGGTCGCGCTTCTTCAACTGCTTCTTGGTGAGGGTGTCCACGACGTCGGCTTTGCCCTTGTCGTCGACATGCACCACGAGCGGCTTTTCCGTCTCGGCGATGAGCTTGCTCGTCAGTTTCACCGTGATGTCTCGCGCGGGCTCGATTTCCTTGCCGTGGGCGTCGCCTTCGCGGAACGTGATGTCGACGGCTTGAATCTTGGTAATCTTGCCGTCGGTCTTTTCGGCAACGGCCTTTTCGACCGCGCCCTCGATCTCGCTCGCCGCCACGCCATCGATCTTCATGAACGTGCCCGCGGGGAACGCGCCTTGCGGGGCTTCGACTTCGACGGTGAGGGTGACCTTGCCCTTTGCGTCCTTCAGGTCAGCCTTGAAGGACTGAGCGGGCATGTCGGCAGACTCGCCGGGCTCGAGAGCACCCACGGAGCTGGAGGATTCCGAGTTTGCGGGCTCATCGGTCGCGCTGCCTTCGCTGGAAAGGTCGTCAGCGCCATCAAGCTCGGAACCATCTTCTGCAGCAGCCTGCGAATCAGATTCGCCGCCCGAATCATCTGCGCTCGGATCGGTTCCGTCGCTTGCTGAATCGTCTTCGCCCTGATCGGCGCTTTCTTCTGGCTGCACCTGCTCATAACATACATCGGTATGCGTGTGTTCTTCTTTACCGCACGCAAGCTGCTTCTCGTAGCATTCCTTTGTGTGGACGTGACCGCCCTCACCCGTCTCGGAATCGGCGCCTTCGCCCTCTTCTTGACCGCACGTGAGCACCTGCTCGTAACAGGCCTTCGTGTGCGTGTGCTCCTCCAGATCGCACACGAGTGCGCCACGCGTCATGCTGAGTGCAGGCAGCATCAGCGCAAAAGCGGTGGCGAGCACGGCGATGCACCCGAAAACGGCCAGCAGCCGCCGATTGCGCACACGCAGCTGATGGGCGCGCGCAACCCGCGCACTCCTTTTCTGCGTGGCAGCCGTATGTTCTCCCCGCTTGTTCACTATCTGCAAACCTCTGTCTGACCTTCACGGCGGGACATGTCATCAGTCAATATTGTTAACCATCTATTATATAGTTTTATACTGAACTGAAAGCGTAACTATCCCGCATTTTTTTCGATTTACCTGGAAAAACTATTGATGGGCTCTAACTGTTCCACGAACAAGAAACGATATGCTCGAAAGCGGTGGATAGGACTTCGCTTTATATTCATTTGTGAGCATAATCATGATGCGCAGCAAGTCATTTCAGAAGGCTACTTTGAGCCTCACGGGCATCAGAAAAGACAGCCCCTCGAGGCTTTCGGTAATGAAATCGCGGCATGCTCGCAAACAGAAGACGACGGAGGCAATTCGCTTCCGCTCCTGCGTCCTGCACCTTGTTGCCTCACTCGAAAGACCCGGAAAGGGCTGCTTCCTCGAGGCCCTCGGTGATGGTATCGAAATCGGCGGGATCAGACGGCAGGTCGAAGCCGTATGCCGCTGCTATGGCGCGCGCTTGGGATGCGCGCAGCTCGGAAAGCGCCACATCGCCGGCGTCAGCCAGGTATACCGACTCGAGCAGCATGCTGCGAGCGACAAACTGCGTGACATTCGGGTCGACAGCCGTTGCTTGCATAATCTGGGCAATCGAATCGGGCGTCAGCGAGAGCAGCACGGCGCCGTCCATCTCGGTCGCCTCGCCGATGGCGGTCTCGAGCGTATCGGCCGCCGCTTCGGGGTCGTCGTGTTCGAGGCGCAGCTCGAGTGAGCGCGTGATGCCCTTGAAGAACTGCAGCAGCAGCCGCACAAGATAATCTTGTTCGAACATGCCTTCCCCCTCCTATCGGTTACGCACGTAATGATACCAGCAACGTGCCCTGGTGTGCATTTGGGGGCTGTCCCCGATGAGTCGCAGGACTGTCCAGTGACTCATTGTGCTGAAAGCATTGTGAGGATCTCATAACACCATCCGCACAATGAGTCGCAGGACAGTCCTGCGACTCATCCAGTTGTACTTTAGAGGTTCTCAGGCGGGACGAGGCCGAGATGCTCGTAGGCGCGGGCGGTGACTTGACGGCCTTTCGGCGTGCGAATGACCAGGCCCTGTTGCATGAGGAACGGCTCGTAAACGTCCTCAAGCGTGTCGGGCTCTTCCGAAAGCGCGCTGGCGAGCGTCGTCAAGCCTACGGGACGGCCCGCGAATTGGACGGCGAGCATCTCCAATATTCGATTGTCCATGGCATCGAGCCCGAGCGAATCGACTTCGAAGAAGCTGAGGGCTTGAGCCGCCACATCCTCGGTTATAACGCCGTCACCGCGCACCTGCGCCCAATCACGCACGCGCTTGAGCAGGCGGTTCGCGAGACGCGGGGTGCCCCTGCTGCGGCGCGCAATCTCCAGCGCGCCATCTTCGACAATATCGACACCCAGAATGGCCGCCGAACGCAACACGATGGAAGCGAGCTCTTCGGGCGAGTAGTACTGCAATCTGAACGCGATGCCGAAACGATCGCGCAAAGGGCCGGTGAGCAAACCGGTTCGCGTGGTGGCGCCGATGAGCGTGAAATGCGGAAGGTCGAGCCGGATAGAGCGTGCTGCCGGGCCCTTGCCCACCACGATGTCGAGCGCGAAATCCTCGAGCGCGGGATAGAGCACTTCCTCGACCATGCGGTTCATGCGGTGGATCTCGTCGATGAACAGCACGTCGCCTTCCTCGAGGTTGGTGAGGATGGCGGCAAGGTCGCCCGTGCGCTCGATGGCCGGGCCGCTGGTCGTCTTGATGTTGGCGCCCATCTCGTTGGCCACGACCGTGGCAAGCGTTGTCTTGCCGAGACCCGGAGGTCCCGAGAACAGGATGTGGTCGGCCGCCTCGCCGCGCGCTTGGGCTGCCTGGATCATGATGGCGAGCGATTCCTTCACCTTTTCCTGGCCGAGATAGTCCTTGAGGAACTTTGGCCGCAGGCTACGGTCGATGGCCAGGTCCTCTTCCTGCAGGTCGGCGGAAAGGGCGCGCTGGGACGCGTCGGGAGCATCTGCGCCCGTCCGCGAGCCATGCGGCTGGAAGCCCGCATCGAACACCAAGCCTTCTATTTCCACACCAGAAGCCATCGGGCCCCTTTCTTCATCCTTGCGACACGCACCGTGCGCATCCGCGCGAAACCGGGGAAACTCCCCCGAGGCTGCCTAAAGACCCGGTTTGTCATTCCGAGCTTCAGCGAAAACTCTTGCGTGTTGCGGTTTTCCCAGTTCTCCGCTTCGCGGGAATCTTTCGCCCTCAGCTCAGGATGACGAATCGAGCCTATTTGGACAACCCCCTCTCGCAACAACCAAAAAGGGACTGTCCCTTTTTGGTTGTTGCGTTCTAGCTGCCGAGTTTCTTCAGCGCATATTGTAGCAGCGCGCCTTCGGCCGCATCGGCGGGCGCGCCCTTGAGCGAAAGCTCGATTTCGGCCGTGGTGAAGCCCATGGAGAGCAGGGCCTCCTTCGCGCCGTCCATCGCCTTGCTGGCCGCTTGCTCCTCTTCGGCGAACAGGCCGCCGATGCCCTGGTCGAGCGAGCCCTTGAGCTCGAGGATGATGCGCGAGGCCGTCTTCTTGCCGATGCCGGGGATGCGCTGCACTGCCGCGACGTCTTGGGCGGCTATGAGGTTGGCCAGCTGGTCGGGCGCATACGACGACAAGGCCGCGAGCGCGACCTTGGGGCCGACGCCGCTGACCGTGATGAGCTTCTCGAACAGAGCCTTTTCCTCCAAGCTGAGGAAGCCGAACAGCGCCATGCCGTCGTCGCGCACCTGAAGGTAGGTGTAGACGGTCGCGCGCTCGCCGGCGGCTGGCAGCTTGGCCAGGCTGCTCTGCGACATGCCGACCTCGAAGCCGACGCCGCCCACGTTGATGTAGGCGCCCGTGAGCGTCTTTCCCGCAATCGTTCCATCCAAAAAGGCGATCATTGCCTTGTCTCCTTGCGTCCCTTATACATTTGGGGACTGTCCCCAAATGTATACTACCCTGCGAATCCTTGGTGCGTGGTGTAGCAGATGGCCGCTGCCAGCGCGTCTGCCGCGTGGTCGGGCTTGGGCACGGCGTCGAGCGAGAGCAGCTGCTTGACCATGTACTGCACCTGGGCCTTCTCGGCGCCGCCGGCGCCCACGACCGCCAGCTTGATCTGCTTCGGCGAGAATTCGCCCACGTCGAGCCCCGCATTGGCGCAGGCGACGAGCGCCGCGCCGCGCGCCTGCCCCGTGGCGAAAGCGGCCGTGATGTTCTGCCCGAACCAGACAGTCTCGATGCCGACGCACGTCGGCTGGTAGCGTTCGGCCACGGCGGCGATCTGCTCGTGGATCTTGGCCAGCCGCTGCGCGAGCGGCATGCTGGCCGGCGTGCTGACGCATCCGTACGCCAGGCACGCGAGCCGCGGACCCTGCTGGTGCACCACGCCCCAGCCGGTGTTGGCCAGCCCCGGGTCGATGCCCAATATGATTCTGTCCTGTTTCATGCGAACGAGTATAGAACATTTGTTTGGATTATGCAATATGCGCACGGGAATGTGCACGACAACGCACGTCCTGCACGTTACCGCCCGCGGTCTAGCCGGGACGCCCGGCAGCGGAAGGGGGGGGTGAGGACGATTCTGCAGGCACTGAATTCAAAGATATTCATAGATTAGCCGAAGCCAAGCCCGAATTCCCTTCCGCTGTCGGGCGTCCCGGCTAGACCGCGGGCGGTAACGCACATGAATGCCCTCTCACATGCATGAAAGCGATGCTGCCAGATGAACAACTCGTCTGTATACCAAGCTGTAACATTCCCAGCTGCGACTACGTGCTAGAATACCCAAAACTTTGAACGGGGGTGCTCCATGACTGAGGTGAAGGAACCGGAACGGCAAGAAGAAATCGCCGGTAATAACGCGAAACCGAAATCGTTTCTCGAACGCAAGGACATCGAGGTATCGTTCCAGCGCTACGCGATCGACGCGCTTTCCGCCATGGCGCAGGGCCTGTTCGCCTCGCTGCTCATCGGCACCATCTTCAACACCATCGGGAACGTCTCGGGCGCGACGGTCTTCAACGACATCGGCGGTTTCGCGAGCGCCATGGCCGGACCCGCCATGGCCTGCGCCATCGGTCATGCCCTGAAATGCCCGCCGCTCGTCCTGTTCTCGCTGATCACGGTCGGATATGCCGCCAACACGTCGGGCGGCGCCGGCGGGCCGCTCGCCGTTCTCGTCATCGCCATCGTCGCCGCCGAGCTGGGCAAGGCGGTCTCGAAGGAGACGAAGGTCGACATCCTGGTCACGCCTGCGGTGACGGTCGGCCTAGGATGCGCGCTCGCCCTGCTCGTAGGGCCGTTCATCGGGGGCATCGCATCGGCAATCGGCAATTTCATCATGTGGGCCACCGAGTTGCAGCCCTTCTGGATGGGCATCGTCGTGAGCGTGGTCGTCGGCATCGCGCTGACGCTTCCCATCTCGTCGGCCGCGATCTGCGCGGCGCTCAGCCTGACGGGGCTGGCGGGTGGCGCGGCGCTTGCGGGCTGCTGCGCGCAGATGGTCGGTTTCGCCGTGGCCAGCTTCCGCGACAACGGGTGGGGCGGCGTCGTCTCGCAGGGCATCGGCACTTCGATGCTGCAGATGGGAAACATCATGCGCAAGCCCGTCATCTGGGTTCCCGCCATCGTGGCATCGGCGGTTTGCGGACCCGTTGCGACCTGCGCCTTCAACATGGCCCAAAACGGCCCGGCCATCGCATCGGGCATGGGAACGTGCGGCCTCGTGGGGCCCATCGGGCTCTATTCCGGTTGGATCGCCGACGGCATAGCGCCCGGCCCCATGGAATGGCTCGGCATGGCGCTCGTCTGCTTCGTGCTGCCCGCGCTCGTCAGCTGGCTCGTCACCTTTGTCATGCGGCGTGCCGGCCTGATCGCCGACGGCGACATGAAGCTCGAAGCGTAAAACTGGCGCTGGGACAATTGCCCCAGAGACGTGTTTCGAAACAGGCAAACTCGCCGCTTCGCCTAGCGCATCACGGAGCTTGCATGGCATTTGGGCAAAAAACGCCCTTCTGAATGACAAAATGTAAGAAAGTTAACATCTAAAGCACCCAAAAAGCTGATTTGGAGGTACGCCCGGGGACGCCGCGCTCAATCCGACCTGGGAAAACGCCATTCCGACTTTGGATTTGGTGTATTCAAAGCCGATCAAGGTGTTAACTTTCTTACATTTTGTCATTCAGAAGGGCGTTTTTGCCCAAACGGCCTCCGGACTACCTCAAATGCGCACGTCCGTGCCAGTTTTAACCAGATTGCCCACAGGTTGAGCGCAGGCGAACGTAGGCGCAACCGTGCACCTACGTGATTGGCGATGGCGCAAATGTGCCTGCTCCGCTAACTCATCTGTTCTGGTGATGTCGGCGGAATCTGCTGTGCGGGTTGCGCGAACGGCATCGGACAGGGCGCCTGCTGAGGCTGCTGAACTTGCGAGGACTGGTGGACGAACGGCATCTGCGCAGTTTGCTGGGCCTGCAGTGGGAACGCCTGCGTCATCGGCATCTGCGGCATGATCCCATTCGGTGCATCCTGCTGAACCTGCGGGAAAAGCTGCGCTTGCTGCGCCGCCTGCTGCGGCTGCTCGGATTCCCATCCGGAACGCCTCGGCGCAACCTGCAATCCCTGCCCCGGGTTCCATCCGGGCTGCATCTCTGTAATCCCCTGAACCTGCTCCAACATCCATCCGGGATGCATTTCCGGGATCTGCGGTTCCTGGCTCGGCATCCAGCTAGGCTGCAGGGGCGACGCCTGCTGAGGCTGCTGCCCGAAAGCCCGTTGCGTCGACGCCGCCGGCATCCTCTGCATATCAGACGCCAAATCAAGCGGCTGCGCTTGCGGCTGTAAAGGCGCAGCGAATCCACCCGGCGTCGCGCTGGGCTGGAAGAGCTCGCCCGTCGCGGCTGCAGGTTCTTGCGAAGTGGCAGGTTCCGCCATCCCGTGCGTTGCAATTGGCTGCCAGGCAGTTTGACCGACAGCCGCAAACGGCCGTTGGATCTGCGAATCGTCTTGCTGCCAAGACAGCATCGCCTCGGTCGGCACGGCGATTGGCGCTGTCCCCGCTAGCGCAGCGGCCGGCTGATGGGCGAAAGCCGTTTCCGCAGGCCCGGAATTCGGCGGCATGACTGGGGGCATCCCGCCGGTCGGCTGGGTTGAGGGCAGCTGATCAGGCAGCGGTTGGCCAAAACTCGGCATAGCAGGAACCGCGACCGGGGGCATTTCGCCAGTTAGCTGGGCCGAGAATGGTAGCACGGGCTGCGCCTGGCCAGAACTCTGCGGCGTGGCCGGGGGCATCCCGCTGGCCATCTGGCTTGCGGGCGGCTGCCCGGGCTGCGCCTGCTCTTCAACTCGTTCGGATTGCCAATACGCGTCCCCGACGGCGCGCGACGGCTGATCGTCGGCATCCCCTTCCGCAGGAACGCCACCAGGTCCGACATACCTGATGGATCCCGAAAGCCCGATGATCGCGAGAAAAATGGGCTCCAAGAAGATGAGCCCCACGGCGAACCCGTCGCGCTTGCCGAACGACCACGACGTCGCGATCAGCGCCATGAGCTGGAACACCGTATAGACGATGCCAACAATTGCGAAGAGCAGCGACGCAATCATGAGTCCGCCCGTCATCTGCACCGGGATTTGGGAAGACGTCATGGCGCGGGAAGAATACATCGAACCCGAAGTGGCGGGCGCCGACGTCAAAGCAATGCCGACGATCGCGCACAGCAGAATCGCCAGGATAATCTCGGAAACCAACCACGCAATCGTCTTCTTTTTGTTGGCGAAGACGACAGAACCCCACACCCACGTCTGGTAGAACGGGATGATGGCAGCCCAGCCGGGCTTGCCCGCCTTGCGGAACATCTTCCACATGCCAACGATTGCGAGGATGATAAGCACGGTCGAGATGATCGACGAGACCAATCCGTTCGCGACGATGACGGCCATCAATTCGTTGGCGTTGCTCGAGTTACCGTACATGACGAGTCCTTCCCTAGCTCGCGTTTGCCCATGGCCCATCCATTGTAGCCGAATCAGGCTCATTGTTGCAGAAACCATGCCAAGGTTGGGTGCGATGCACTGACGTGAACAGACGATATGCCCATCGCAAGACGGGCATATCGTCTGTTCAAGATACTTTGGTGGGACGGCTAGGAACGCTCCTCCTGCGAGGCGGGCTTGACGTTGGAATCGGAATGCCCGAGCCCGGCGGCGCCGCCCATGTCGAGCGCCTGGGTCTCGAGGAACTGCGCGCTCTTGATCTCCTCCCTGATGTCGGTCAGCTCGCGCACGCGGGCGCTCAGGTTGTCGCGCGCCTCGTCGACCTTCAGCTCGTCGTTGCGCGCGTAATACGCCTCGCTCCCGAAATGCGAGATGAACATCATCGTGGTCGTGCGCGTGCTGAGCTCCGCCAGGAACACGAGCATCTCGCGGCCGTCCCCGAAGCAATCGTCGACGAACTCGATGGCGTTGGCCATCTTGTCTTGGGCCGCTTTGACGAGCGGCTCGATGGCATCGACCTCCGCGCGATATGCCTTGTTCACGACCTCGAACGCCGCAGAACCCGCCTCGGTCCCGGCGCTCGCGCACGCGCCGGCGATATCGCGCATCTTGCGGATGAACAGGTTCTCCGCGCGGACCTGCGGCTGCGTCACCGTGCCGCCGGCCTCCTTGCGCGCGAGGGCCTCCTCGCGCTTGCGCACGGGCACCATGACGGCGTCCTCCACCGCGGCGCCGCCGAGCAGCTTCGGCTTGGCCGCGCGCAGCTCGTCGCGCAGCGCCACGACGAGCGACTGCTGGTCAAGCGCGCGCGAGCATTCGACGGAAAGCGCATCGAGCACGAGCCCGAGCAAGGCCACGCGCTCGTCGAACAGGGCGCCCTTGGCACGCTGCACGACCTCGCGGCTCGCGCCGCCTTCCAAGATCTTGCCGATCTGGTAGTCGGAGCGGTACTTCTCGAACAGGCCGTAGTACACCGCGAACTTGTCGGCGATGTCGTCGTCGCGCAGGAATTGCGAGAACAGCTCGAGGTCGCATTCCACGTCGATTTCCTCGTACAGCGAGATCACGCTGGCGAGGTCCTCCCACCCGCGCGCCGTGACGAAGCTCTTGCCCCCGCCGGGCTTCGATTCGACCTTGTAGAAGCAGTCGGGCTTGGCCTCGAGGAACGTCGTCACGGCCGGATGCAGGCCCTTTTCCACCGCATAGCGGCGCCAGACGGCGTAGTCGGGCTCGACGTCGAGCTCGCGCAGGCGGTCGAGCGTGACGACGTCGAACTCGTGGACCGACTTGTTGTACTCGGGAGGATTGCCCGCGCACACGATGATCCAGTCCTCGGGCACACGGTGGCGTCCGAACGTCTTGAACTGCAGGAACTGCAACATCGAGGGGTACAGCGTCTCCGACACGCAGTTGATCTCGTCGAGGAACAGGATGCCGCTCCGCTCGCCGGTGGCCTCCATGTAATCGTAGATCGAGCTCACGATTTCGCTCATGGTGTATTCGGACGCGTCGTACTCGAAGCCCTCGAACTCGCGACGCACGATCTGCGGCAGGCCGAGCGCGCTCTGGCGCGTGTGGTGCGTCATGGAATACGAGACCACGCCGATGCCCAGCTCCTGGGCTATCTGCTCGATGATGGCCGTCTTGCCGATGCCGGGCGCGCCCACGAGGAACATGGGGCGCTGCCTCACCGGCGGGATGACGTACATGCCGGCGTCATCGCGGCGCAGGTACGCCCTCACCGTGTTCTTGATCTGCTGCTTCGCTGTCGCGATGTTCATGGTCTGCTCCTTTACGTAACGCTATCGCATATCGCTCTTGAAACGGTTGATGCCCTCTTCGTCTATCAGCACGCGCATGGCCCAGGGAGGCACAGCAGGAACGTGGTTGTCGCCCTCGTCCAGGAAGACGAAGGCCACATCGTAATCGGGCGGCTTCTCGGGGAAGGCCCCCAGGCCGTCCGTGAAGTAGATGACCCCCTTCATGTCGGGCAGTTCGCCCGCCTCGACCAGCCGGTTCACGTGCGCGAACGCGGGCCGGAAATCGGTCCCGCCCATGCCGCGCACCTCGAAGCCCTCCATGAACCGGTCGACGTCGCGCAAGTCGGCTATCTTCACGTCGGACTGCACGCGCGCGTCGCATTGGATGACGTGGATGTTGACGGCATGCGCGTAATCTTCCTGCTGCTTGAGGATGTTGAACGTGTGCTCGACGAACGTGCGCACGAGCTCGCCCTTGCACGATTCCGACGTGTCGATACAGATGGCGAAATCGCGGATGCGCTGCGTTTCCTTGTATTCGAGCGGCTCGATGAGCGGCATGTTGCCGTAGAGCTTAAGGCCATAGGTGTAGAAGACGTAGTCGAACTCGTCGTCGTTGATCTTCATCTCCTCGGACAGCATGGCGAACCGCCGCAGGAAATCGGAGTAGTCGTACTTCTTGCGGTTGGCCACCGCCAGCGTCGTCATGAAGCCGCCGGCCTCGAACCCCCAGTCCTTCGAGAACGTCTGGAGGTCCATCTCGACCTGCTTGGCGATTTCCTTCCAAGAACGCTCCTCTTCGGCGGCGGCGTCCTCGACGGTTCGGTCGGTCTCGTCGTCTTGCGAGCTTCCGCGCTCATCGCCTTCCCCGGCGTCGCGCGCGCCGTCGGCGTCGTCCGCCTCGCCGGCATCGTCCGCGTCATCGGATGATCCTTGCGCATCCTGGTCGTCGGGCTCCATCGAGTAGTCGCTCGCCTGGGGCTCGTCGGAATCGCTCGCGGCGGCGGGATTCCAGACGTCCTGCTCGTCCGCGTCCGCTTCCGACACCTCGCCGTCGGCCATCATGTCCCTGCCATCGGAAACCTCGCGCTCGTCGTCCTCGGAATCGGGATTGCCCGGATCGTCGGAGCCGCCCGGCATCGCGACAGGACGGAAAGCAGGCCACGACTCGTGGCCGTCGCGCTCGAACAGGGCGCGGAGCTCGTTCATGCGCGCGCCGGAGAGGATGCCGTCGGTCGCGTCGGCGCTCGCGCGCAACGAGCGCAGGAACAGCCCGTACAGGTTGCCCGGCGTCAGCCTTCCCCCGCACAGCAGGCGAAGCTCCTCGAGCGCCGCCCGGCGCTCGCCGTCGAGGGAGCTCGCGAACCGCGTCCCGCACAGCTCCATCGCCGCGCTCTCGGCCAAGACGTCGCATGCCAGCCACCAGGCCTCGGCACGCGACCGCGTCGAATCGTACGGATGCCGGAACAGGCAATGCATGACGACGTGCAGGTAATCGCGCACCACCTCGTCGAAGGCCGCATCGAAGCGCCCGATGACCGTGTACGGCTCGAAGTAGACGCGCGACCCGTCGGTTGCCAGTGCATTGCGCCCCATCGCCATGACGGGCCGCAGCTCCATCTTCCACACGGCGACGTCGAGGAAGCGAAACTTCAGCATGAGCTGGACGCGGGCTTCCTCCACTATCTCGATCGCGATGCGCCGCGCGCGCCCGAAGCGGTTTTCCACGTGTTCTTTGTCGTCGGTCATGATCATTCCAATCCACGTGCGGAGCCGAACCGCGATCGCCGCCCGACCGCACGCTCGTGGCGAAACAGGCCCGCGCCGTTCGGACGCCGCCTTCCGCCCCTTCCCTACAAGTCGTAATCGAACGCGTCGCCTGCGAACTTCTGCCGCTTCGTTTCCAGGAGGAACGCCGAGGTGGCCGCGTCACGCAAGGCCCCGACGCGCTCGATGACCCCCTCGAAGTTCTCGGCGTTCACGAAACCGCGGTCGACGAGGTCGTCGAGCACGGAACGGTCATCGTAGAGCGCGACGTCGACGCAGATGTCCTCGATGTTGTTGCGCAGCACGCGCTCCATCATGGCCCGGTTCCCATTGGTGAGCATGACGGGATCGTCCAGGCGGTCGAGGATGAGCTTCGCCTGCGCATACGCGCTGATGTTGCTCGACTTGCCCGGCACGTTGTAGTCGCGCGCGCTGACAAGGCACAAGTCCAGCTGCTCCGTCAGGCCCGCAACGTTGACCCAGCTCGCCCCGCTCAGCCCGAGCGCGATGCCGCGCAGGGCCCCGGGCGTGTTGGGGAAGAAGAAGTCGAACGTCGTGCGGCCGGCGATCGGCTTGGCCATGTCCACGTGGATGTGGCGTATCCAGCAGCGGGTCGCCATCCCGTTCGTGCCGATGAACGACAAGCCCGGATTGAGCGCGAGGTACTCGATGCCGCGCGCATTGCAAAACGCGTAATCCTCCACGCGCGTCACCTCGTCGGGGAACATCACGCGGGCCTCCGAGCTCGTGAAGATGACCACGCTCGCCTGCGAGCCCGTCCTGCGGCAGAGCATGCCGCATGCCGTGTAGAACGAGTCGTTTCCCGGCGCGACCTCGACGTGCGCGAGCGACGGCATCTTGGTGCCGTGGTGGGCGCCGTACGTGACGAGCGCGCGTTCGCCCAGGTCGGCAAGCGCGACGGGAACGCGGAACTCCTCGAGGTTCGTGTCGAGGAACGCCTCGTCGCCAATCGATTCGATGGAATCCGGCAGCTCGACGCGACGCAGGCTCCTGCAGATGCGGAACGCCGACCGCCCGATCGAGCGCACCGAATCAGGCAGGCTCACGGATTCGATGCTGTCATTGTAGGCGAACGCGTAAGGGTCGACGACGACGGTCCCCTCCCATGCGCGGTACTGCGCGATCTGGCCGTCCACGAGCTGCACGAGGTGCACCCCGTCCTCGCAGCGCCGATACAGGCCGCCCGCCCCGTCTAGGAACAGGTCGGCGCAATCGCCTTCGATCGTCAGCGTGCTTTCAGGCCCCGAATGCACGATGCCGGTGTTACGGGTCATGGACCTGCCCAGGCTCTTGATGGTTGCGGGGATTGCGAGCGCACGCAGCCCCGAGCCCTCGAATGAGGATTCGCCGATCGCCGAAAGCCCGTCGCCCAGGCGAGCTTCGACCAAGTTCCGACATGCGAAGAACGCCTTTTCGCCAATGACCTCGAGGCTTGCAGGAGCCTCGAAGCACGCGAGGCCGGAATAGGCGAACGCGAACGGCTCCACCTCCACGAGGGAATCGGGCAGGACGACCTCTTCGAGCTCGTCGCATCCATAGCAGCTCTTCTTCGCGAGCGTCCGGCAACCGTCGGCGACCACGAGCACGCGGACGGGACGCACGAGCGCCAGCAACACGGAGAGGTCTTTCGCGTACAGCGCGCCGTCCCGCTCCACGATGTGGGGATTGGCGTCGTCGACGACGACCTCTTCCAACTGCGATCCCTGGAAGACGCCCGGCTCGACCTCGCTCACGGCGCGCCCGATGACGAGCTTCTTCAGCCCGGGGTTCTCGAACACGCCGCGGCCGATGCGCTCGAGCGAGCCCGGCAAGACGAGCTCCTCCAGGTTCGGGCACCGCGCGATCCAGCTCGAATCGAACGTCGCGACGGACTCCGGCAAGACGAGCCGCTTGAGCTTGGAGCATTGCCGGAACGCGCCGGCTCCGATCAGCTCGACGCTGTCCGGGCAGACGACTTCCTCGACGGCGTCGTTCATCGAGAACGCGCCCGCCGCGATGGCGACCACGGGACCGCCCTCGATCTCGGCGGGGACATGCAGCGACCTCGATGCGCTGTCCACCCCCGTGACTTGCACCGACGCATCATCGGCTCTAACGTAGGACCACCTGTCGCCCGAAGGCGATTCCCATTTCATCGTCCCCGTCACGCTCGCGAACGCGCGCCTGCGCCCGCGGCGCTCCACGGTCCCCTCTTCGACGCCCCTGCGCTGCGCACCGAGCTTCTCGAAATGCTCGACCTGCTCGTCCGTGAGAGCGAACGCGGCGTTCTTCGCAGCCGAGCTTCTCGTCGCCATGCCGGACGTGAGCAGCGCGTAGTTCACGTCGCCCGAGTTCGCGGCGCGACCATCATCGAGCGCTGCCGCGTCGAACCGCTGTCTCCCGGAAACATCGTAGGCGCGCTTGGGCTCGATTTCTTCTGCATACAGCACGCAATAGCGAAGGCCCTTCCGCGTGACGAGCAACGTGACCGCAGCCGTCGAGGCGTCGACGCCCTGACCGTACATCTTGCAGTCGAGCAATCCCCGCTCGACCATTTCCTGGTACGTGGGGTTTCCCTCGAACTTCGAGAGCAGCACGTGAGTGCCCTCGCGGCCGCCCGCCGCGCGCTGCGAGGTCTGCCGCAGCGACATGTTGTACAGCATGAGCTCTTGGTTCTCGTCCAAGCGGCCTCCGGCCCTGATTTCCTCATCCAAGGTCACGGTTGCACCTCCCACGGCTCTTGCAGCGACCCCGTACATTCTACTAACGAGGATACACGTTCATCACCGATTCGCGGAACCGCCGCCTTGGTTGTAATATAGTAACCAAAAGTTAATGCAAGAAGCTGGTGGACCATGTACGACAAACGCCTCGACGCAATCATCAAAACTGCCGACCTGGGCAGCTTCAGCAAGGCGGCCCACGCGATGGGCTACTCGGTCCCCGCGCTCATCAAGCAGATCAACGGATTCGAAGCGCAATCGGGCATCACCGTGTTCGAACGTTCCAACAAGGGCGTGCGCCTGACGCCTGGCGGCAAGGCGTTCGTGGCCGATGCGCGCGGCATCATCGCCCAGTGCGAGCTCGCTCTCCAAAACGCGGCGAAAGCCCAGGCCCAGGCCGACAGCCTGGTGCGGGTGGGCATCTCGCTGTACCAATCCGGCCAGCGCATCCTCGAGCTGTGCCAAGGACTGTACATGCAAGACACCGATCTTTCCATCCAGTTCGTTCCCATTGGCGACAACTTCGAGGCGTACAAGGAAGTGGTCGAGAACTTCGAAGACCGGATCGACGTGTTCGGAAGCACCTACCTCTTCGAAGTCGATGAGCGCATGTGCAGCATCGACACGCTGGCCAATCCGGAGCTGTGCATTTCGGTGCCGGTGAACGACCCGCTCGCGTTAACCGAACCCATATCGCTGGCAGACCTCGCGGGAAGGTGCGTCCACGTGCCCCAGCGCGGCAATCCCTACGTCGACGCCGCACGCGACGAGATCGAGCGCGTAGCCCCCAACGTCAAGTTCGTCGAATTCCGCCACTACGACATCAGCGTCTTCGACGAATGCGCCCGGCTCGGCGACCTGCTGCTTAGCAAGGAGATTTGGCGCAAAGCCCACCCGCTCATGGAAACGATGTCCGTGAACTGGGACAAGACCGAACCGTACTGCCTGTACTACGCCCGCGATCCCCGCCCCGCCGTCGTGCGCTTCGCCGCCATCCTGAAAGAGCTATCCGACGGCGCCGCCGAATGAACAGGGGACGTGTTCCTGTTCAACTTGATTTTGAACAGGAACACGTCCCCTGTTCAAGATATTTTCCGTTGAGAATGGGCGCGGCGGCGCGCGGTCGTGGTACCGTACTTCCTGCAACACATGCGAAAAAGAAAGGCAAAGCCCATGGAGCTCAAACCCAACGAGACCGCGCACGGTTTCCGCATCTCCTCGCGCGAGGAGCTGCCCGAAATCGACGGCGAGGCGTATGTCGGCGTCCACGAGGCGTCGGGCGCGCGCCTGCTCTACCTCAAGAACGACGACAACAACAAATCCTTCGCCATCGGCTTCCGCACGCCCCCGCAAGACGACACGGGCGTGTTCCACATCCTGGAGCATTCGGTGCTGTGCGGATCGCGGCGCTTCCCCGTCAAGGAGCCGTTCGTCGACCTGCTCAAAGGCTCGATGCAGACGTTCCTCAACGCGATGACGTTCGCGGACAAGACGCTCTATCCGGTGGCGTCGACCAACGAGCAGGACCTGTTCAACCTCATGGACGTCTACCTCGACGCCGTGTTCCACCCGCGCATCTACGAGAAGCGCGCCATCTTCGAGCAGGAAGGGTGGCACTACGAGCTCGTCGCCGCCGACGGCGCCGCGGGCGATGCAGCCCAGCTTGACGCGGACCAGACGGCGCTCGTGCACAACGGCGTCGTGTTCAACGAGATGAAAGGCGCGCTCTCCGACTCCAGCTCGGTGCTCTACGACGAGCTGCAGAAGGCACTGTTCCCGGACACGTGCTATGCGTTCGAGTCGGGCGGCACGCCGGAGTCCATCCCCACGCTGACCTACGAGAACTACCTCGACGAGCATCGGCGCCACTACCGCACCGACAACAGCTACATCGTGCTGTACGGCAACCTCGACATCGACCGCGCCCTCGCGTTCCTCGACGAGCGCTACCTGACGCCGGTCGCCGCCGAACAGGAAGAAGCCGACGCCGAGCGCGCCGCCGCGGGCCTCGAGCCCTTGCGTCCGCGCGAGATAACCCACCAAGACCCGGTCGCGCCTGGCTACATCCGCACGACGATGGACACCGCACCCGAAAACGCGGTCGCGGGATGCGCCTACGTCATCGGCGATTCGTCGGACCGCCTGCGCGCCACCGCCGCCGAGATCCTGCTCGACGCGCTGCTCGGCAGCAACGAGGCGCCGCTCAAGCGCGCCCTGCTCGACGCGGGGGTCGGCCACGACATCCAGGCGTTCGTATCCGATTCGCTGCTGCAGCCCTTCGCGGTCGTGCAGGTCAACATGCCGGCGGAAGGCGCTGGCCCCGACCTCGCGGAAACGATCGCCAAGGCGGCACGCGACATGCTCGACGCCGGCATGGACAAGGAGCTCGTCAGAGCCGCGCTCGCCCACGACGAGTTCGTCATGCGCGAGCACGAGCTGGGCTATGCCGACGGCGTGGTGAACGCCATGATGTCGCTCGCAAGCTGGCTGTACGACGACGACATGCCCATCGAGTACCTGAAATACGAGCGCGCCTACGCCCAGCTCAGAAGCGAGCTCGAGGGCGACTACTTCGAACGGCTCTGCGAAGACCTCTTCTGCAACAGCGCGCACATGGCATCGGTGGAGGTCGTGCCCACGCCGGGCGAATCCGACGACACCTGGCCCGAGCGGCTTGCGGCCATGAACCGCGAGCTGTCCGCCGACGAGCGCGCCCGCATCGTCGAGGAGGAAGCCGTCCTGCGCGAGATGCAGGAGGCGCCCGACAGCCCCGAGGCCATCGCCACGCTGCCGCGCCTCGGCGTGTCCGACATCGGCGACGCCCCCGAATACCCGGCCTTCGACCTCGACGCCGACGCGCCAATCAAGTGCCTGCGGCACAGCGTCCGCACGCACGGCATCACGTACGCGTACCGCTATTTCGATGCAAGGCGCCTGTCGTTCGAGGACATCCCGTACCTCACCATCCTCGGGAGCGTGCTGGGCAAGCTGGGCACGGCGCACCACACCGCCGCCGAGATCGACACGTTGGTCCAGGGCAAGCTGGGCAACCTCAACTACATGTTCGAATCGTACGAGCAGCGCGACGACCCCGAGGACATCGTGCCCATGTTCACGATCAGCGCATCGGCCCTTTCCGACAACGCGGAGTGGCTCGCCACCCTGCCGGTCGAGATCATGACCGAAAGCGACTTCAACGACACGGACAAGATCCTCGACGTGCTGAAACAGCGCAAGATCGGCATGGAGCAGATGTTCGCGAGCTCGGGCCACTCGTGCGCGGCCGCGCGGTGCAAGTCCTATTACACGCGCAACGGGGTGCTCATGGAACAGGCGAGCAACGTGGGCTACTACCGGTTCCTCTGCGACCTCTTGGACAACTTCGAAGCGCGTAAGGGCGAGCTGTCGGCACGCTTGCGGGACGTGTCGAACCGCCTGTTCCGCGACGACGGCTGTCTGATGAGCTTCGCGGGGACCGACGATGATTACCGCAGGTTCTGGGAAGCGAAGCCCCTGACCGGGTTGACGGGCGCTACGGGCACGCAGCTCGCCGTTCCCGAGCCGGTCGTGCGCAACGAGGCGTTCGTGGTGCCGAGCGACGTATGCTACGTCGGGCTCGGATGGGACCGGCGCCTGCTCGACGTCGACCATTCGGCCAGCTGGGCCGTCACTGCGCGCGCCCTGTCGCTCGACTACCTGTGGAACGAAGTCCGCGTGAAGGGCGGCGCCTACGGCGTCGGCTTCCAGGTGCTGCGCTCGGGCAACATGCGGTTCTACTCTTACCGCGACCCGCATCTCGACGAGACGCTCGCGCGGTTCGCGCAGGCGTGCGACTGGCTTGCCGCGTTCGATCCTTCGCAAGAGGAGCTCGAAGGGTTCATCGTGGCGACGGTCGCCCATATCGACGCGCCCACCAAGCCGCGCCTGATGATCCGCAAGCAGGTCGTGCACTACCTCACGCACCACACCGTCGAGGAGATGGCCAAGTCGCGCCGCGACGTCATCGCGACCGACGTCGAGACCATGCGCTCGCATGCCGACACGCTGCGCCGCATCGTCGACGCGAACGCGATCTGCGTGTTCGGCAACCGCGACATCATCGAGTCGTCAAAGGCCGACCTCGAGGTCATCGACCTCATCGGCTAATCGACACGCACCCATTATACATTTGGGGACAGTCCCCAAATGTATAATGCTGGTGCAGCGACTGATAAAAGCCCGACAAAAAGACCGGGTCGGAAAGATGCCTTTGAAAAAGGTGCGCTAATCGACCTCAAATCCCACTTCGCAGATGGTTTTTCGCCCCCCGGAAACACCTGCGCATTATACATTTGGGGACTGTCCCCAAATGTATAAAAAAGCGCCGCCAATCATCGCGATCGGCGGCGCATCTTGCTCGAGCTATGGTGCCGTGGCTACGACTCCTTCTTGTCCTTCTTCTTGTCCTTGGACTCAGAAGCGGCCTTGATGACCGAAACGTCTGCGAGGTTGAGCGTCGTGCCGAGCCATTTGCGCTCGATGACGTTCATGGCGCCGCCGTTGACCAGCTTGTCGAGCGCGCTGGTCACGGCACCCTGCAGCTCGGCGTTCGAGCTGGCCACGGCAACGCAGTACCCGCTCGGGTCCTGCAGCAGGGCCAAGACCTTGGCGCTGTAGCTGTTGCGATCGGCAACGTAGGTGCCGACGACCGCATCGGCGGCCACATAGCGCGCGGCACCCTTGTCCATGACGTCGAAGGCCGATTTCAGGTCGTCCTGGGCGGCGAGCGAATCGTCGCCGAACAGGTTGGTGACGCGCCAAGCGCTCTTCGACGAAGACTGCGCGGCGATGGTGGGCTTCGAGTCGGTGGTGGGAATGGCGGATTCGGCCGCGGTTCCATAGAGCGCCACGCCGGTCTGGAGATACGGCGACGAACGCCAGAAGGTCGATTCGTCCTCGGACGCATCGACGCCGAGCACGATGTCGACGGCACCGGACGAAAGGCCGGCCGCAGGGTCGGAACCGACGTCGACGAACGAGACCTTGAGGCCCATCTGATCGGCGATGAACGCACCTGCGTCGGCATCGATGCCCACGATGGCGCCGTCATCGGCCTTGCCGGCAAGCGGCGCAGACGAAGCGTTGACGCCGATGCGCAGCGTGCCCGCCTGGCCCAAAGCGCTGTTCGAAACTGATTGCTCCTTCATGGAAGGCGTGTACTCGCCGGACTGGCATCCTGCGAGCGCCAAGCTGACGCATGCGACGACCACGCAGATAAGCGCGGCAATCTTGGTTCGTTTCATCCCCGTTTCCTCCTCCTACAGCGTCGCCTGCTTGCGACATGGACTCCGGCGGCCCGCCGCTCGGAACTGCATATGCCCCGATGAAGCGCATCGCCGGCTACCAGCGGATGCATCTGGCATCCGTCTGTTTGCGGCGTTCTTTCGGCTGACCTAGTCTTCGACCCCACACCCGCGCATCGGGGCTGAGCTTTTACACCATCACCCTCTCGCCCGCCGCGGCGAATCCGCGAAATCGTAAACAGGCGATGCGACTTACTCCTAGAATGCGCCGTGCTCGCCGCCAAGCTTGCGCCTGGCGGTTTACGTGGATCCTTTCGACCGCATCTGCCATGGACTAAGGAGGCACGAGCCCCCCGCAACTACAGACCCGAAAGAAACGTATAGATTCTAGCAGATTCCCCGCCCGCATGTCGCATTCACACCACAGCAGCAGAAAAGCACGAATGAACAGGAACACGTCCCCTGTTCAACATCCGCCGTTAGAGCACGCGGTGCGTAAGCTCCTCCCCGGCGACGTAACGGCGAAGATTGTCGCACACGACCTGGCAGATGCGCTCTTCGGTGCCATCGCTGTGGCCGAAGGCCCCGCCCGAGATGTGCGGCGTGAGCACGCAACGGGGGTTGCGCCACAGCGGGTGCTTCACCGGCAGCGGCTCGGGATTGGTGACGTCGACCACGGCGCCGCGCAAGTGCTCTTCGCCGAGCACGCGATCGAGCGCGTCGCAATCGACGAAGTTTCCGCGTCCCACGTTGACCAGCACCGAGCCCGGCTTCATGAGCTTCAGGCGACGGTAGTTGAAATACCCCGCCGTGTCGGACGAATCGGGAATACACCCCACCACGACGTCGGCTTCGGGAAGATACGATTCCGCGCGCGGAAGCGAGATGAGCTCGTCAAAGCCCTCGCGCGGGCGCGAGGTGTTGCGGCAAACGCCCACGATGCGGGCGACGTCGAACCCCGAAAGGCGGCGGGCGATGTGCGAGCCGATGTCGCCAGCGCCGAAGACGAGCACCGTGGCCCCTTCGAGCGACATGACCGGCCCCAGGTCGTTCCAGGCCTTCGTCGGCTGCTGGCGCGCGTACGCCGCCAGGTTCTGGGTCACGGCCAGGATCTGGCCGACCACATACTGGGACATGGTGTGCCCGTACGCCGAGCCGGCGACGTTGGTCAGCATGACGCCCTCGGGGAACGTGTACCGCGCGTTGCGCGTGTACAGGTCGGATCCGGCCCAGGTCATCTGCAGCCATTTCAGCGGCAGGTCTTCCTGATGGTAGAGCAGGCGCGGATGCGGCTCGCCGATGATCACGTCGGCCTGCATGATGGCTTCCGTCAGCGGGTCGGCCGGCCGCTCTTCGCCCGGACGTCCGGGGGCGAGCAGCTTCGGTTCGCTGACCTTCGACACGGACTTGCCCGTGCGATACTCGCTCATCTGCACGACGGTGGCGTCGGGGCCTGCCGCCTCGCGGATTCGCTGCATGTGCTGTTCCTTGAACGGAACGAGAACCAATACGTTCATCTTCTCCCCATTCACGAAAACGGAGAGCCCGTTTCATGCGGGCCCTCCGTCGAAAACGCCAATTACCAGTTACCCAAGCTCGGCCAGTTGCTCGTCGATCTTGGCGATCTTATCGGCGAGGTCGGCGTGCTTGGCACGGTCCTTCTCGATGATCTCGGGCGCGGCCTTGGCGAGGAAGCCCTGGTTGGACAGCTTCTTGGCCAGCTTCTGCTCGTCTTTCGCGAGCTTCTCGCGCTCCTTTTGCAGGCGGGCGCGCTCAGCGTCGAAGTCAACGAGGCCGGCGAGCACGATGTAGACCTCCACGCCGCCGGCGAGCACGACCGTGGACGCCGCGGGCTTGGCGGCATGGGCGGCGATGCCGAGCGACTCGGTGTTCGCCATGTCCTCGACGAGCGCCCGCTGCGCTTCGAGCAGCGCCGTGTCCGAGCCCTCCGTCTTCACGACCACGTCGAGCGCCGCCTTGGGCGAGATGCCGTAGCGCGCACGCGTCGAGCGCACGGCCGTAATGGTGTCGCACACGAGGTCGATCGCGCGCTCGGAATCGTCGTCGACGAATTGCGCGAGCGATGCCGCATCGGGCCACTGGGCGCCGATGAGATACGGTTCCTGCCCGCGGTCGAACGGCAGGTCCTGGTAGATTTCCTCGGTCACGAACGGCATGATGGGATGCAGCAGGCGAATGGCCTGGTCGAGGACGAACATGAGGTTGCGCTGGCAGATGGCGCGGTCCTCGGCGTCGTCGCCGGACAGACGCGACTTCGAGAACTCGATGTACCAGTCGCAGAACTCGTTCCAGAAGAACGCGTACAACTCGCGCGTGATCTCGCCGAACTCGAACTGCTCGTACAGCCCGTCGAGCGATGCCACGAGCTTGGCCAGGCGGCTGAAGATCCAGCGGTCCGCAGGCGTGGTGGGCTCGGGCGCGCCGGGCTCGTAACCTTCGAGGTTCATGCCGACGAAGCGCGCGGCGTTGCGGATCTTGTTGGCGAAGTTTCGCGAGCTGACCAGCTTATCCTCGTTGAACTTCAGGTCCTGCGAACCCGTGACCTGCATGAGCAGGCCGAAGCGCATGCCATCGGCACCGTAATCGCGCATGAGCCGCAAGGGGTCGACGCCGTTGCCGCGGCTCTTGGACATGGGCTTGCCGTCGGCGCCCATGACCGTGGGATGGATGATCACGTGCTCGTAAGGGATCTGGCCCGTGCAGTACATGGAGGCCATGACCATGCGGGCGACCCACAGCCCCATGATGTCGCGCGCGGTCGAGAGCACCTGCGTGGGATAGTTGGCCGCGATCTCGTCGGACACGCTGTCGCGGTCGGTCCAGCCCTGCGTGGCGAAGGGCCACAGCTGGCTCGAGAACCACGTGTCGAGCACGTCCTCTTCCTGACGGATGGCGCCGCCGCATTCCGGGCACTCGTGCGGCTCGTCGACGCATGCGTCCTGCCACCCGCAGCTATCGCAGTAGTACATGGGGATGCGATGGCCCCACCACAGCTGGCGCGAGATGCACCAGTCCTTGAGGTTGGCCAGCCAATCAAGGTACACCTGCTTCCAGCGCTCGGGATGGAACTGAATCTGGTCGGTTTCGACGGCGGCGGCTGCAGCTTTCTTCAGCTCGTCGACGGCCACGAACCACTGCTCGGACTCCCAGGGCTCGAGCTTGGTGTGGCAGCGGTAGCACGTCATGACGGAGTGGTCATGCTCCTCGATATGGTCGAGCAGCCCGAGCTCCTCGAAGGCGGCCACGACGGCCTCGCGGGCCTCGTCGCGGTCCATGCCGCTGAATTTGCCATAGCCCTCGACCACGTGCGCGGTCTCGTCGAAGATGTTGATGCGCGGCAGGTCGTGGCGCTGCCCCATGCCCCAGTCGTTAGGGTCGTGAGCCGGCGTGACCTTCACGAAGCCCGTGCCGAACTCGGCATCGACGACGAAGTCCTCGAAGATGGGGATCTCGCGGTCGACGAGCGGCAGCTTCACCTTGGCGCCGACGAACTTCTTCTTGTCGGGATCCTTGGGGGAAACCGCCACGCCCGTGTCGCCGAGCATGGTCTCGGGGCGCGTGGTGGCCACGACGATGTACTCCTGTCCGTCGATCGGCTCGACGAGCGGGTAGCGCAGATGCCACAGGTGGCCGGTTTCGTCGATGTATTCGGCCTCGTCGTCGGCGATGGCCGTCGTGCAATGCGGGCACCAGTTGACGATGCGCTTGCCGCGGTAGATGAGGTCGTCGTGGTACCAGTCGGCGAACGTCTGGCGCACGGCATGCGCGTAATCGGGGTCGAGCGTGAAGTGCTCGTCGTCGTAGTCGCACGAGCAGCCCATGCCCTTGATCTGG